>JBCCZV010000063.1:0-21433 GCA_039187085.1 Pseudomonadota bacterium | reverse complement strand
GGCACGGTTTTATCCTAAAGAATGAATGTTAGCTTTTATTTATAAGCGCATGATATCGATAAAAATAATAAAAACTTTTTAGCTATTTAAGTCAATAAATAATGATTAAGATAAAAAAGTGTATGGTTAACTCACTACTAAAAATAGTGAGATTTTACCCTCGTATATTTTATATCATCGACTAAACACAAGGTTTCGTAGAGGTTTAAATAATGATGAATTCCGAAATGCACGGAATTGATAGACAACCCATTGAAAATATCAAAAAAATTCTGGTGGTTGATGATCATAAAATGCTGTGTAGTGTCATGCATAAAATGCTGGGTTTATTAAAAATCCCCAAAGTAAAAAGCTGTCATTCCGGACAAAACGCATTGCAAATTTTAGCTGAATTTCAGCCTGATATCGTCATTACTGATCTGCACATGCACCCTGTCTCGGGCATTGAATTATTAAAAGCGGTCCGATGTGGTTTGTTTGATTGTGATCGTGCGCAAGCGGTTATTATGTTAACTTCTAACGCAAGTAAAGCTGTTATAAACTCAGCCATTGAGCTTGATTTAGATTTTTTAATGATGAAGCCACCGATAAAAAATGCGTTATCCGAAGCCATTAACTTAACTCAAATGCGGCTTTTACCAATCCGTTCTCAGGGTTATTATCATTCCGTGGATATTAGCAATTGCGGCATTCGCCTTGATATAGACAACATACATTTTGAGAATCATTCAGAAAGCGCGCAAAATAGCATCCAACACACACAAAGAAAATCAGACTCAATTAATTTAGAATGGGTTACTTCAGGTATTAATAAATTTGATGAAGAGTATCGGTTATTTCAGGAATTGATTGATGATGTTAAAAACAGGGATAATACAGCCTCTCTTTCATCCTATATTCATCGACTGGATAGATTATCAATACAGCACTTTAACACACAAAAACCTTATATTGAAGAATTCGACCCTAATGCTGAGAGACACCTTAAAGATCACGAAATCTTGTTAAGTATGATTCGAAACTTAGAGCTTTCCCATCAAGCGTTCAAAATGGACTCTTCAGAAGAGTTTTTAGAACTCTTGGGAGCTATGAATATCGAACATTTTAATCGTTTTGATAAACCGCTTTATCTTGCCATGAGAAGCAGCATGGCAAGATAAAGCGACTTAATTATTCACTGATTTTAGGTTTTATTCAGAAGTGTTCTCAACTAGCTTTCCGTCTTTAAACCCAAAATGTTTGTTAACTAGCTTTCCATCCTTAAAATAATAAAAAGAAGGTGTAGCCCAATCAGGAATTTCTGGCCAATCTGCATCTCGAAACACTGTTAGGTGATTTTTATTAAAAGCAAAGCTTCCTCCTTGGGCACGAATCAAAATCGCGTTGGCGAAACGCTTTTTAATAACAGGGTCTTCTGCTAATGCTTTTTCAAATCGTCGAGAAGGGCCACAATTAGGGTGCACCACAATCAGTATCTGTTCACCTTTCGCAAGCTCAAAGGGCTTTTCTGTCAAAATCTCATTTTCATATTTCAAAACTGTACGATTATGCTTTGTATTTTGTGTACGAACAACTTTGGGGAAATTCAAACCTAAGTTATAAGTCTCATTAAGCAACTTTGCTTTTTCAAAATGCCTAGCATTGAAAAATCGCTGGGCTAAATTTTTTGCTAATAGCGAGACATTTTCATTACGTACTACTTTTTCCTGAAATATTGTATTTAGTAACACAATACTCTTTTCACTGTAGGAAATATGAGCAAAATCACTAATCACCAAATAAAGCTTGTGAAGCTGTTTATTATTTAACTCTTTAACGCCAAAATTACAGGGCTCTAATAGTTCTTTATGACTAACTGCTCGATCGTCAACTTCTGGAAGAAGCTTTAAATATTTATCATGAATTTTTTGAGATTTCTCAGCAAGTTCGTTTATCGAACAAGAAGTTAGATCTATATTTGATTGACCAATTATTTTTGAACAAAAAAGAAAAAATATTAAAACAATTAATAATCTATTCATTTTATTTATCAACCACTTTGTATCGATTTAAAACATTTCATAACCCTACTTTGAAAATTGAGGGTTATGAAGTAACATTAGCAGTTGGCAAGAATACAAGAGTCACGATCACTAGTTTTTCTGCAAGTAGCACGACTTACACATGCAGACCCTTGCAAAACTCCATCACATTGTAAGAGGTTATTCAACATGTTATTCAATATATTAACATCTGCAGCACTCTCTATGCGTGCCGCATCAAAATGCTTTATAGAACTTTCTATACCAAACAACGATAAGATTCCATAGATTTCAGAAAGACTGAGTTCTTCTTCTAAAAGAAGAGAATTAAATGTGGTGAGTCCTTTTTCATTAAACTTTAAACTCTTAATAAAATGTGCTTTCGCTTTGGGTGTTAAGACATCAAGAGCGGATGCACCAAGACTATGAAGATCCTGTAAACTTTTAACCGGAGCATCGACGATTGAAAATGTAGTACATTGCTCTTCTTCATAATATGCTGACACATTAAAACAAAAAACAAAAAACAAAAAACAAAAAAGCACCTAATAATTTACTCATAGTTTTCTCCATTTTTATTTTTTGATGATACTTCTTAACAACCTCATCGTTAGATTAGTTTAATAGATAGAACTGTTATCAGTTCGTCGAAAAGAGTATGTTTTTTAAACATGAAAATCCAGTTATTTTTATATGTTTTTGAGATTTATAATTTTTTTTGCATTCTCGTTATTTTTATTGTTTAAATTGATAAATTATTTTTAATCATGATTTTGAGGCGCTAAGAAATAGAGTTAACAAAGGGAAGATTCTGTAATTCTTTTTCTGAAACTTCTTCCGTTTTTGCTTTTATATAAACGATATTTTCTTCCGGTACCACAACACTTTCTTTTATACCTTTCATGGAGCTTAACAGCGCTGCAATTTCTTCCCAATTGTCTTCTTGTTTAGTGTGGATATGTAACGTTAAATTGAGCAACTTGGGAGGAGATTGTATACCCATTGCAGCAATCAGCCACAGAGCTGATATCAATAATGCCATCCAATAGATGCCTATTTCGCTATGAGTTGATACAATCATACCGGCACAGGTTGATCCCAAAAAAGCCCCAAAAAATTGTGACGTAGAATAGGCTCCCAATGCACTTCCTTTGAATTTTGGGTCTACGATCCGGCTCACAAGCGAAGGTAAGGTTGCTTCCAAAAAATTAAACGCAAAGAAATAAAGAAAAACTGCAGCAACAAAAAATACAAAAACATGGTGCATTATCATCATTAAACCAAAAGCTATCATAAACACCACAACCGCACCCTGAACGACTAAGTGATGCTTGAAGTTGCGTTCAGTCCATACAATGATAGGTAACATGGCAAAAAACCCCACGACCAGTGAACTCGCATAAATAAAAGATTGCATCGTCTGTGAGATACCTTGTGCCTGAAAATACAGAGGAATAGCAACAAAAATTGCTGTTAATGAAAAGTGCAAAACAAACACAGAAATATTCAAACGCGTAAGCTGAGCATCATGCATGGCTTGCCATACACCCTGTATTTTTGCTGTTGTATCCTCTAAACGCCTTTCGGGTGTCGGCACTAAAAACTTTACAACTAACATAGCGAGAAGCGCACAAACGGCTGTTATCACAAATATTCCTTGAATACCTAATAAGTGTGATAACAAAGGTCCAATAGAAATAGCTAAAACAAATGCTAAACCTATACTAACACCTATCATCGCCAACACTTTGCTGCGATTTTGATCACGCGTTAAATCAGTCGCTAGCGCCATCACTGTACTCGCAATAGCTCCAGCACCTTGCAGGACTCGTCCAAGAATGACACCATAAACACTTGTAGACAGGGCAGCAACGACACTACCAATAAAGAACAGCAAGAGCCCCGCATAAATGACTGGCTTTCTACCCCATTTATCAGAAAGATAGCCCATTGGAATTTGCAAAAGCGCTTGCGATAATCCATAAATACCAATGGCTAGCCCTAGCAGAGCTGGTGTAGCACCTGTTAACTCCTGGCCATCAATCATCATGATTGGCATGAGCATAAAGAGGCCCAACATGCGAAATCCAAATACCAATGCTAAAGATAGCGCGGAGCGTTTTTCTAAACGATTCATTTATTAAGCCTTTGCTTTCGATAAATTAGCCTATTTACGGGCATGTTACGTATACCTAGTCGAATTGTACCTGGAATTTTGCGCTAATACCGCTAGCTGCCTCTCACCCATGGTCACCTTTTGTGCTAAGTAGAATTTGTAATGACAGAGAAGAGAATCCATGTATTATAATTCGCAAAAACTTCTTAATGAATCCCAAAGTTCACTTAAATAATGCGTCCATCCTATCCAAATTATGAAAAACATCACAATTAAAGGGGCTCGTACCCACAACCTTAAAAATGTTTCGTTGAATATACCTAGGGACAAGCTGATTGTTATTACAGGTCTATCTGGCTCTGGTAAGTCTTCACTAGCATTTGATACCTTATACGCTGAAGGTCAGCGTCGTTATGTAGAATCTCTATCCGCTTACGCGAGACAATTTTTATCACTTATGGATAAACCCGATGTCGAACTCATTGACGGGCTTTCTCCTGCTATTTCTATTGAGCAAAAATCAACATCACACAACCCAAGATCTACGGTTGGTACCATTACCGAAATTTATGATTATTTAAGGCTACTCTTTGCAAGAGTAGGGACTCCACATTGTCCAGAGCATAAAATAGCTCTAGAAGCCAAACCGATCAGTGCTATTACCTCGGAATTACTTAAGCTACCCAATGAAACCAAGATCATGATTTTGGCACCACTGGTTGTCAACCGGAAAGGAGAATTTAAAGATATATTGGATCGTTTAAAACTTCAGGGTTTTGTTCGAGTTCGTGTGGACGGAAAAATTTATGAGCTTGATGAAGAGATCAAACTTAATAAAAGGCAAAAGCATAATTTAGATGTTGTCATTGATCGTATAAAAATTAAAAGCTCGATCAATACGCGTTTAACCGAATCTTTAGAAACCGCTAGTCAAATGAGTGAGGGTGTTTGTAATATTCATTTTATTGATGGTGATCAAGAAGATAGAGTCTATTCAACAAATTTTGCTTGCCCACATTGCGGTTTCAGTTTGCAAGAATTAGAACCGAGATTGTTTTCTTTTAATAGTCCGTCGGGAGCTTGTCAAACTTGTGATGGACTTGGAACTAACCAGTTTTTTGATGCTAAAAAAGTGATTGTTGATGATAATTTATCTGTCGCAGAAGGTGCTATCAGAGGCTGGGATAAACGCAATGTGTACTATTTTCATATGTTATCCTCACTCGCTGATCACTATCAATTTGATATCAGTATTCCTTTTAAAAAACTCAGAGAAAAAGTTAAAAAAGCTATTTTATACGGTAGTGGTAAAGAGTTGATTCCATTCAATTATGTCAATGATCGCGGTGATATTATTTCGAGAACTCATGTTTTTGAGGGCGTAATTCCTAATATGGAAAGACGTTATCGCGAAACCGAATCAGAAAATGTTCGTGATGAGTTGACTAAATATCTTACTTTTACTGAATGCAGCGATTGCCATGGCACTCGTCTGAATGAATCAGCTCGTAATGTGCTTATTAATGAAATGTCATTGCCACAAATTACCTCTACTTCTATAGGCAGCTCGTTAAAATACTTCCAACAATTGTCTCTTAAAGGGCAAAAAGCTGAAATCGCTGAAAAAATTCTCAAAGAAATACAAGAAAGACTGGGTTTTTTAGTAGATGTAGGATTAAATTACTTAACTTTAAACCGTAGTGCCGAAACTTTATCAGGTGGTGAAGCACAACGTATTCGTTTAGCAAGTCAAATTGGTGCAGGGCTTGTCGGTGTTATGTATGTTTTAGATGAACCTTCTATAGGTTTACACCAAAGAGATAATGAACGCCTCCTAAAAACATTATTTAAATTAAGAGACTTGGGAAATACGGTCATTATCGTAGAACACGATGAAGATGCTATTCGTTCAGCGGATCACATTATTGATATTGGTCCTGGTGCGGGTGTGCACGGTGGTAACATCGTTGCGGAAGGAAGTTATCATCAAATTATAAGAAAGAAAGATTCTTTAACGGCCCAATATCTCTCAAATAAGTTAAAAATTGAAATACCTAAAGAACGAAAAGTTGCTGAAAATTGGCTCACCATCCAGGGTGCACGCGGCAATAATTTAAAATCTATTGATGCTAAAATTCCCATTGGTTTACTCACTTGTGTCACCGGCGTGTCTGGCTCTGGTAAATCTACTTTGATTAACGATACGCTTTATCCTGCTGCAGCTATCACCATGAATAAAAACTCCAGCTTACAAGCAGCAGATCATGATGAAATCAATGGCTTAGAATTTTTTGATAAAATCATAGACATCGATCAAAGTCCTATCGGCCGTACGCCTAGATCTAACCCTGCAACTTATACAGGAATATTTACACCAGTAAGAGAACTTTTCTCTAACACACAAGAAGCACGCTCACGTGGTTACAAACCTGGACGCTTTAGTTTCAATGTTAAAGGCGGTCGATGCGAATCTTGCCAAGGTGATGGTTTAATAAAAGTAGAAATGCATTTCTTACCCGATGTTTACGTTATGTGTGATACATGTAATGGAAAACGTTACAATGCCCAGACATTAGAAATTCATTACAAAGGAAAAAACATACACGAAGTTTTGGAAATGACCGTTGAAGATGCTTTAGAGTTTTTTGATGCGATACCGGTTATTAGGAAAAAATTACAGACTCTTATGGATGTTGGCTTATCCTATATTACCCTAGGTCAAGCAGCAACAACTCTGTCTGGTGGTGAAGCACAGCGCGTTAAATTAGCTAGAGAGTTATCAAAAAGAGACACAGGCAAAACCTTGTACATCTTGGATGAACCTACTACTGGTTTACATTTTCATGATATCAATCAGTTGCTTTCTGTTATTCACCGGTTGCGCGATCATGGTAATACAGTTGTCATCATTGAGCATAATCTTGATGTAATAAAAACAGCCGACTGGATTATTGACTTAGGACCTGAAGGTGGTGATGGTGGTGGTGAAATTATAAGTACCGGCACCCCAGAAACCATTGCTAAAAATAGAAAAAGCCATACAGGTCGCTTTCTTAAATCAATACTCACTACTTCTACAAAGAAGAAGAAAGTTGTTGCAAAGAGAAAGTCATTATAAAGCTCTATGTGGGAATTAATTAAACAATTGCAGTTAGCTCAATCAAATTTATCCAAGGAAGGAGCGTATAAGTTGGAGTTGTGAATAATATTTAAGGCTAAAATCAAAAATAGGATATTTTGATAAGAGAATAAGAAAGCAAAAAAGACGGACCTGAGTCCGTCTTTCTAATCTTCTGAAGATTCTAAAGTATCATCTTGCTCTTCAATTTCTTCTGGAATAGGTCTATCAACCAACTCTACGATTGCCATCGGAGCATTATCACCTGGGCGAAAACCACATTTAAGAACGCGCAAATAACCACCAGGCCGTTCTTGATAACGCGGGCCTAATTCACCAAATAGTTTACCGACAGCCGCTTTATTTCGTGTTCTTGCAAAAGCCAAACGTCTATTAGCAACCGAGTCCTCTTTAGCCAAAGTGATCAATGGCTCTGCTACACGTCTCAATTCTTTAGCTTTTGGTAGAGTCGTTTTAATCACTTCGTGTTCAAATAAAGAAATTGCCATATTTCTGAACATCGCTGTTCTATGACTTGAATTACGATTAAATTTACGACCCGCTTTACGATGCCTCATGATTTACCTCTTTTCCTCGCCAGCCTGCTATAGTACTGGCCATTATTAATAACCATTTTCTCTAATTGACTTAAGAGATAATATCCTTGGTTTAACAACCTATATTCTTAGTCTAATAATCCTGGTGGTGGCCAGTTTTCAAGACGCATTCCTAGTGAAAGACCTCTCGAAGCTAGCACATCCTTTATTTCAGTCAGTGATTTTTTACCCAAATTCGGCGTCTTCAATAACTCTACTTCCGTTCTTTGGATTAAATCACCAATATAATGAATATTTTCTGTCTTCAAACAATTTGCACTTCGAACTGTTAATTCTAAATCATCGACAGGTCGTAGTAAGATAGGATCTATCTCAGGCTCTACTCTTTCTGGTTCAGATTGACGCTCGTCTTTTAATTCGACAAAAGCAGCAAGTTGCTCTTGTAGAATTGTTGCAGCTCTACGTATAGCCTCTTCTGGCTCAATAGTGCCATTAGTTTCCAAATCTAAAACTAATTTGTCTAAGTTAGTCCGTTGCTCAACACGTGCAGCCTCAACAGAATAAGCAACATTGAGCATAGGGCTAAAAGAAGCATCGACTTGTAAACGGCCAATAGCCTTATCTTCGTCTTCTTTAGTATCACGAATATTAGCTGGCTCGTAACCTCGCCCTCTTCGAATCTTTATTGTCATCGAAATTTGACCATTTTGAGTCAAATGACAGATTACATGAGAAGGGTTTTTGATAACAACACCTGTTTGTGGCGAAATATCAGCAGCAGTTACAGCTCCTGTGCCTATTTTTTGAAGAGTAACAACTGCTTCTTCTTTATCATGAAGAAGCACTGCCAAACCTTTAAGATTTAGCAGAATATCGATAACGTCTTCTTGAACGCCTTCTATCGTGCTGTATTCATGGAGAACACCGTCAATTTCTACTTCAGTCACTGCACAACCCGGCATAGACGAAAGCAGAATTCTTCGTAGCGAATTACCAAGCGTATGACCGAAACCGCGCTCAAATGGTTCGAGAATAATCTTAGCTTTTCTTTCGCTTTGAGTTTCTACTTTAATTTGTCGTGGAGTTAAAAACTCCGTAACATTGCCCTGCATTCTCTGTTCTCCGTTGCTATTTTTACTTAGAGTACAACTCGACAATTAGATTTTCGTTGATTTCTGCAGGGAGATCTTGTCTTTCAGGCAACGCCTTAAAGGTTCCCTCCATTGCTTTCAAATCAACTTCAACCCATGTTACAGGTTCTTTCTGTGAGGACAACTCTAGAGCTGCTTTGATACGCTCTTGTTTTTTCGCTCTTTCTCGAATACTAACAACGTCACCAACCTTAACTTGATAAGATGAAATATTCACCGTGACGCCATTAACCAAGATAGCTTTGTGACTGACAAGTTGTCTAGCTTCTGAGCGAGTTGCCCCAAAACCCATACGATAAACAACATTATCAAGTCGCTTCTCCAAAAGCTGTAACAGATTTTCGCCTGTAGCACCTTTCAGTCTAGCAGCCTCTTTATAATAATTACGAAATTGTTTTTCTAAAACGCCATAAATTCGACGGACTTTTTGCTTTTCTCGCAATTGAAGACCGTAATCAGACAAGCGCCCTTTTTTTGTTGCACCAGCTTGACCTGGTGCTGTATCAATTTTGCACTTGGTATCTATTGCTCGAACACCACTTTTAAGGAACAAATCTGTTCCTTCGCGACGAGAGAGCTTAAGTTTTGGACCGATATATCTAGCCATCTATAATTCTCCGATACTTGTTTTTGTCTACACGCGACGCTTTTTAGGTGGACGACAACCGTTATGCGGTATAGGTGTGACATCGGTGATGTTTGTCACCTTAAAACCAGCAGCATTAAAAGCTCTTACAGCGCTTTCTCGACCTGGTCCCGGACCTTTAACAAATACTTCAATATTCTTCATGCCCATATCTTTCACTACATTTGCAGCTCTTTCAGCAGCAACCTGAGCAGCGAAAGGTGTACTTTTTCTTGAACCACGAAAACCGGAGCCTCCTGCAGTCGCCCATGCAAGAGCATTTCCTTGCCGATCTGTAATCGTAATTATGGTGTTGTTAAAAGAAGCATGTATGTGAGCCATACCGTCAACAACATGCTTCTTAACACGCTTGCGCGTTTTGGTAGTCGCTTTTGCCATTTCTCAATCTCACGTAAACATTAATTTTTAATTGGTTTTCTCGGACCTTTGCGTGTGCGCGCATTAGTCTTAGAACGTTGGCCTCGTACCGGCAAACTACGTCTGTGGCGAATACCACGATAACAACCCAAATCCATTAAACGTTTAATATTCATAGAAATTTCACGTCGTAAATCACCTTCAACAGTGTATTTACTGACTTCATTTCTTATTGATTCAACCTGATCTTCCGATAGGTCTTTAATTTTTGTACTTGGACTAATACCCGTGGCTTCACAAATCTCTTGCGCCCGAGGTTTTCCAATACCATAAACATAGGTCAACGCGATAACAGCGTGCTTGTTGACTGGGATATTGATTCCAGCAATACGAGCCATCCGAAAACTCCTAAAATTAATGTCAACTAGCGACTCCCAATTTCAAAGGGGCGCAATTTTAACTCAAAGTAAATTGTATTTCAATATTAAGCTAGCCTTGACGCTGCTTATGCCTTGGGTCTTCACAGATGACCCGAACTGAACCGTGTCGTTTGATAACTTTACAGTTACGACACATTTTTTTAACTGATGCACGAACTTTCATATTAAACTACTCCAATTATCAGTAATGCTCTCTAGTTTTGACCTTTGAAGTTAGCTTTCTTCAAAACAGAATCGTATTGTACAGACTTCATATGCGAATCAACTTGCGCCATAAAATCCATGATAACAACAACAATAATCAACAGAGATGTACCGCCGAAAACAAAAGGTACGCCAAAGGCTAAAATCAAAAACTCTGGAAGCAAGCATACAAAAGTCATGTAAGCTGCCCCAACCGCTGTCAACCTAGTCATGACTTTATCTATATAAATAGAAGTCTGACTGCCCGGTCTTATACCAGGAACAAATGCTCCCGAACGCTTTAAATTTTCTGCGGTGTCCCTTGGATTAAAAACCAAAGCCGTGTAGAAAAAACAGAAAAACACGATACCCAAAGCATACAGCAGCAAATACAACGGCTGTCCAGGCGAAAGCATGAGAGAAAACTCTTGAATCCAAGACGAACCTTCTGTTCCACCAAACCAAGAAGAGATCGTGCCAGGAAACAATATGATACTCGAAGCAAAAATTGCTGGTATCACGCCGGCCATATTAACCTTTAGAGGTAAATAACTGCTTTGTGCAGCATACACTTTTCGACCCTGTTGGCGTTTTGCATAGTTAACAACTATTCTTCTCTGTCCTCGTTCAACGAAAACAACAAATGCTGTCACTGCAACAACTAGAGCTCCAAGGATAAATAAAGAAACTACCTGAAGTTCACCTTCTTTTGCTTGCTCTAAAGTTTGCCCCATTGCAGAAGGCAAACCCGCAACAATACCCACAAAAATAAGCATAGAAATGCCGTTACCTATTCCTCTTTCGTTAATTTGCTCACCGAGCCACATGACGAATAAGGTTCCTGTTACCAAACTTACAACAGCTACAACATAGAAAGCCAGGTTGGGGTCTGGAACCAGATTGGGGAATAATTGCGGCATCGTTGTTGCCATTGTTGTTGCCTGAACCGTCGCTAATACCAAAGTTAAATATCTTGTGTAATGATTGATTTTACGGCGACCAGATTCACCTTCTTTTTTTATCGCTTCAAGCCTTGGTTCAACAAAACTCAATATCTGCATGATAATGGATGAAGTAATATAAGGCATAATACCTAGTGCCAAAATACTCGCTCGCTCCAATGCACCACCAGAAAACACGTTAAACAAGGCTAACAATGTGTCTTGCTGGTTATTGACAAAATCAGACAAGATTTTAGCGTCAATACCAGGAACAGGAACAAAAGATCCTGCTCTAAATATGACTATTGCAATTAAGACAAATAACAAACGCTGCTTCAATTCACTCAATCCGCTCGAAGCGCTTCGTAAGTCAGCACTAGTTTTAGCCATTAGTCTTCAACCTTTCCACCCGCAGCTTCTATCGCCGCTTTTGCACCTTTCGTTACTTTAATACCTTTAACTGTAACGGCTTTTTCTATTTTTCCAGAAAGCATGATCTTAACGTATTTGATAGCGTTGGAAACGATATTTGCCTTTTTCAAAGACAATAAGTCTACAATTTCACCATCAACTTTAGATAATTCATCCAATCTCACTTCAGTTGTCACCAAAGATTTACGTGAAGTAAATCCAAACTTGGGCAAACGCTGTTTAAGAGGCATTTGACCACCTTCGAAGCCCACTTTATGGTAACCACCACTTCTGGATTTTTGACCTTTATGACCCCTACCACAAGTTTTACCTAATGTAGAGCCCATACCTCGGCCAACTCGTTTTCCGGATTTTTTACTTCCTTCAGCAGGAGCAATTGTGTTTAAACGCATTATTGTTCCTCCACTCTAACCATGTAATTTACTCGATTGATCATCCCACGAACGGCTGCAGTATCTTCTAGTTCAACAGTATGACCAATCTTACGTAAACCTAATCCGACAAGCGTTGCCTTATGTTTTGGAAGGCGACCGATACTTGAACGTGTTTGTGTAACTTTTACGGTTTTTTTGCTCATGATATTAATCCAATATTTCTTGAACCGATTTACCGCGCTTCGCAGCCATTTGTTCGGGCGAAGTCATTTGCTTTAAACCATTAATGGTGGCTCTAACAACATTAATGGGGTTGGTAGAACCAATGGATTTTGCTAGAACATTTTGGATGCCAATAACTTCAAACACAGCCCGCATTGCTCCACCAGCGATAATTCCAGTACCTTCAGATGCTGGTTGCATATAAACCTTAGATGCGCCGTGTGATGATTTAATTGGGTGTTGTAAGGTATGTCCTTCTTTCAAGTCAACTTGGATCATATTACGCTTAGCTTGTTCCATCGCTTTTTGTATTGCGATTGGAACTTCTCGCGCTTTGCCTCGACCGAAACCGACTCGACCTTCGCCATCACCGACAACAGTTAAAGCTGTAAAGCCGAAAATTCTTCCGCCTTTTACAACTTTAGCAACACGGTTAACATTGACTAGCTTTTCAACTAGTTCTGGATTTGTCATTTCTTTGTTTGCCATTTAACTGTTCCTTTAAAACTGAAGGCCACCTTCGCGGGCTGCATCTGCCAAAGCCTTTATACGACCGTGATATTTAAAACCACTTCTGTCAAAAGCCACTTCTGTAACACCCGCTTCTATTGCTCTTTTCGCAACGAGCTGTCCTACAGCTTTAGCACTATCAATGTTACCTGTATATTTTGCACTTGATTTGACATCGTTTTCAGCAGTGGAAGCACTAACAACAACACGATTTTCATCCGCAGAAACAACTTGTGCATAAATATGCTTAGACGTCCTGTGAACAACTAGTCGGGTCGTTCCTAGTTCTCTCATTTTAATTCTTGAGCGTTTGGCTCTTTTTAATCTTGCAATCTTTTTACTCATCGCATCACCTATTTTTTCTTAGCTTCTTTGCGACGAATAATTTCGTCTGCATATTTAACACCTTTGCCTTTGTAAGGCTCTGGCGGACGATAAGAACGAATATCTGCAGCGACTTGGCCCACCAACTTTTTATCGATCCCTTTTACCAATACCTCTGTATTAGAAGGAGTCTCACAAGTGATGCCTTCGGGCATTTGGTGATCAACTGGGTGAGAAAAACCAAGAGTCAAACTTAAGCTTTTACCTTTTGTTTGCGCTCTGTAACCAACACCAACCAGTTCAAGTTTTTTCTCGAAACCATTTGAAACACCAATGACCATGTTGTTCACTAATGATCTTGTCGTTCCTGCTAGTGCTTTCGAGGCTTTTTCGTTACTTTTTGGAATAAATTTAATGATTGAATCTTCAATAACAAGTTCAACCAAATCATGAATTGCTTGTTTAAGCTCGCCTTTGCTGCCTTTAACAGTCAAAAGATTTTCTTCAAGCTTAACTTCTACACCCTTAGGTATTTCTACTGGGTTTTTTGCTACTCTAGACATGTTGCGACATCTCCCCGTTTACGATACGTAGCACAACACTTCGCCACCCTGACCTAAAGCTCTTGCAGCTTTATCAGTCATCACTCCTTTTGAGGTAGAGATGATGGCAATGCCCAAACCATCTAGAACTTTTGGCAAGTTTTCTTTGCCTTTATAAATTCTTAGACCTGGTCTACTTACGCGCTTAATTGTATCGATAACTGGCTGACCTTGATAATATTTCAATTCAACATCTATCGACTTGTGGGTGTCACCTACGATTTTAAAATCCGCAATGTAACCTTCATCACTAAGCACTTTTGCTATGGATTGTTTTAATTTAGAAGAAGGAATCAAAACGTTTTTTTTCTGCGCCGCTTGACCATTCCTAATTCGTGTTAGCATATCAGCTATAGGATCTTGTAAACTCATTCAGTTATCTCCCTTGTCAACTACCAGCTTGCTTTAACAAGACCAGGGACGTCGCCACGCATAGCTGACTCTCTCAGCTTGTTTCGGCATAAACCGAATTTTCTCGTGTATGCGTGTGGTCTACCTGTCACTCTACAACGATTACGTTGTCGCACTGATGATGAGTCTCGTGGAAGACTTTGAAGTTTTATTTGTGCATCCCATTTTTCATCATCTGAAAAATTAGGACTACGAATAATCTCTTTAAGTTCAGCACGCTTTTTTGCGTACTTTTCAACCAAACGAGTGCGTTTACGCTCTCGTTCTTTCATTGATGCTTTTGCCATAATCTTTACCTAGCCTTTCAATGGAAATTTAAATGCTTTCAACAATTCACGACCTTCGTCGTCGTTAGTGGCTGAAGTGGTAATGGTAATGTCTAAACCACGAACTTTATCCACTTTGTCATAATCTATTTCTGGAAATACAATCTGCTCTTTGATTCCCATGCTATAGTTACCGCGACCATCAAAAGATTTAGGGTTAAGACCACGAAAATCTTTAATTCGAGGTATGGCTATGGATATCAAGCGCTCCAAGAATTCCCACATGCGCTCACCGCGCAAAGTCACTTTCGCACCAATAGGAAAACCTTCTCGGATTTTGAATCCAGCGACTGATTTACGAGCATTTCGCATAATTGGCTTTTGACCACTAATAGCTGCCAAATCTGCCAAAGCATGCTCCATGATTTTCTTATCGCCGACTGCCTCGCCCAAACCCATATTCAATGTGATTTTTTGGATTCTAGGGACTTGCATGACCGACTTGTAGCCGAACTTCGTTTGTAGCTCGGATACAATACTTGCTTTATAAAAGTCTTGCAGTTTCGCCATTACTTTCACCTATAAATTAAATATCTACTCTTTCGCCACTCGACTTAAAGATGCGAAATTTCTTTCCGTCATTGTCAAACTTATAACCAATTCTATCTGCTTTGCCTGTTGCATTATTATAAATAGCAATGTTAGAGATATGTATTGGTGCTTCCATATCGATAATACCGCCTTTGATATCACGATTCGGATCTGGCTTTTGGTGTTTTTTCACCATATTAATACCAGCCACAAGAACTTTATCACCTAAAACTTTTGTGATTGTTCCTCTGTTTCCTTTATCTTTGCCAGCAATCACGATGATTTCATCGTCTTTTTTAAGCTTGCAGTTTTTACTCTCCACGCTAATACTCCTGAATAAACTTGTGAAATTAGAGTACTTCTGGAGCTAAAGAAACAATTTTCATGAATTTTTCGTTTCTTAACTCACGAGTAACTGGGCCAAAAATACGTGTTCCGATAGGCTGTTGTTGGTTATTTAAAAGAACCGCAGCATTGCCATCAAAACGAATTAAAGAACCGTCTGGGCGTCTAACACCTTTACGTGTTCTAACGATGACAGCATTAACAACGTCACCTTTTTTGACCTTACCTCTTGGAATTGCTTCCTTTACACTGGCTTTAATGACATCGCCAACACCTGCATAGCGTCTGTGTGAGCCACCTAGAACCTTTATGCACATGACCTTTCTAGCACCACTGTTGTCAGCAACATCTAGCACTGTTTGCATTTGAATCATGAGTATTCTCCACCTAATGAACAGCTAGTATTTACGAGCTAGCTGATTACTTTATTCAAATCTTACTCATGTAAGCTCATTATTGAACTCATATGAGCGATTAATCACCAAACTTATTTAACGACTTCAATAAGTTTCCAAGTTTTCGATTTTGATAAAGGTCTACACTCTTGCACTTTGACAACATCGCCGATGTTGCATTGGTTTTGTTCATCATGGGCATGGACTTTTGTCGAACGCTTCATGAACTTACCATAAAGAGGATGTTTTACTTGACGCTCAACCATAACCGTAATGGTTTTATCCATTTTGTTACTTATGACTCGTCCAGTAATGATTCGGGCTTCACTCATCGCTCACCTTCCTTCTCTCGTAAAACTGTCTTAATTCGAGCTACATTTTGTCTAAGCTCTCTAAGAAGATGAGACTGACCTAGTTGCCCAGAACCTCGTTGCATTCTTAATTGAAATTGTTCTTTGCGCACTTCTAAAAGAGAAGCTTTGAGCTCTTCAATATTCTTTTCTCTTAATTCGCTAGCTTTCATTACAATACCGTCCGAATTACAAATGTTGTTTTGATCGGGAGCTTAGCTGCTGCTAATGAGAAAGCTTCTCTTGCTAGTTCTTCACTAACACCTTCCATCTCATATAACATTCTGCCTGGTTGAATTTGAGCAACCCAATATTCAACACCACCTTTACCCTTACCCATCCGAACTTCTAACGGTTTCTTTGTGATCGGCTTGTCAGGAAAGATTCTGATATAGATTTTACCCGTACGCTTAACCGCTCTAGTCATTGCTCGACGAGCAGCCTCAATCTGACGTGCAGTAATTCTACCTCGACCAGTTGCTTTTAAACCGAATTCACCAAAGCTCACTTTGCTTGCAGTAGAGATACCGCGATTACGCATTTTGTGCTGCTTTCTAAATTTCGTTCTTTTTGGCTGTAGCATCGCCCAGACTCCTATTTCTTAGCTCGGGGTTTATCTGCTTTTGAGCTCGCTTTTTTAGCTTTCGCAGATTCTGCTTTTACTTCTTCCATACCACCAAGTACTTCGCCTTTAAAAATCCATACTTTAACACCAATGATTCCGTAAGTCGTTAAAGCTTCAGACGTAGAATAATCAATATCTGCTCTCAAAGTATGAAGTGGTACACGACCTTCTCTATACCATTCAGTTCGAGCAATTTCTGCACCGCCTAAACGACCTGATACTTGGATTTTGATGCCTTCTGCTCCTAAACGCATAGCATTTTGTACAGCGCGTTTCATTGCACGTCTAAACATAATCCTTCGTTCAAGTTGTTGAGCAACACTATCAGCAACTAGTTTTGCATCTAATTCAGGCTTTCTGACTTGTTCGATATTGACGTGTGTTGGTACACCAGACAAAGCAGAAATTTTTGAGCGTAATTTCTCAATGTCTTCGCCTTTTTTACCAATTACGATACCAGGCCTTGCTGTATAAATTGTCACTCGCATACTTTTAGCAGGGCGTTCAATCTCAATTCTTGAAACTGATGCCTCTTGCAATTCTTTGCGAAGAAACTCTCTAATCTTTAAATCACTTTCAAGATAATCTGCGAACTTGCCTCTTTCAGCATACCAAGTAGAAGTCCAATCTTTGACTATTCCTAGGCGTATACCGGTTGGATGAACCTTTTGACCCATTTCAAAATTCTCCTAGTTATCCGACACTTTAACAGTGATATGACAAGTACGCTTGAGTATTCTATCACCGCGACCTTTCGCTCTTGGGCGCATGCGTTTTGCCGTTGGAGCTTCATCAACAAAAATTGTTGATACTTTTAGCTCATCTATATCAGCACCATCATTGTGCTCGGCATTTGCAATCGCAGAATCTAAAACTTTTTTCACTAATCCTGCAGCTTTTTTAGGGCTAAAGGCTAAAAGATTAAGAGCTCTATCCACTGGAAGACCACGAATTTGATCTGCAACTAACCGAACTTTTTGAGCTGAGATAGATGCATAACGATGTTTTGCTACAGTTTCCATTTCATCTACCTCAGTATTAACGTCTAGACTTTTTGTCCGCGACATGACCTTTATAAGTTCTTGTCGGGGCAAACTCACCTAATTTGTGACCAACCATATCTTCAGTTACAAATACAGGTACGTGACTTTTACCATTATGAACAGCGATGGTTAAACCAACCATGTCTGGGCTCACCATGGAACGTCTTGACCAAGTTTTGATTGGTCTTTTGTTATTTGTAGCTTGTGCTTCTTCAACTTTTTTCATCAAGTGAAGATCGATAAATGGTCCTTTCTTTAATGAACGCGGCACAACATTCTCCTCACTTATTTAGAATTTCTTCGACGTACAATATATTTATCTGTACGTTTGTTGCTTCGAGTCTTCTTGCCTTTAGTCGGCACACCCCAAGGTGTTACAGGATGACGACCTCCAGAAGTTCTGCCTTCACCACCACCATGCGGATGGTCAACTGGGTTCATAGCAACACCACGAACGGTAGGTCTAACACCTCTCCAACGTTTAGCGCCGGCTTTACCAAGAGATTGAAGCATATGCTCTGAGTTTCCAACTTCACCCACAGTTGCACGACAGTCGGCTAAAACTTTACGCATTTCTCCAGAACGAAGCCTGAGAGTTGCGTATGCGCCATCACGGGCAACAAGCTGGACTGCTGCACCAGCACTACGTGCCATTTGAGCACCTTTACCTGGCTTCATTTCGATACAGTGAATAACTGTACCTACTGGAATGTTGCGCATCGGTAATGTGTTACCTGGTTTAATTGGTGCATCAACACCTGATTGAATCTTGTCACCTGCTTTTATAGCTTTAGGCGCAATGATGTATCTTCTTTCACCATCAGCGTATAAGACGAGTGCAATGTTAGCACTTCTGTTTGGATCTCTTTCAACGCGTTCTACAGTTGCAGGGATACCATCTTTGTTTCTTTTGAAATCAATTTTTCGATAGTGTTTTTTGTGACCGCCACCGATATGTCTTACGGTAATACGACCATTATTATTTCGACCACCTTTTTTGCTTTTGCTTTCAAGCAAAGGGCCGTAAGGTTTTCCAGTATAAAGTTCATCGTTTACGATTTTGACTACGAAACGACGACCTGGAGAAGTTGGTTTAGACTTTACTATTGCCATTTTTCACTCACCCCAATTATTCGCCGCCAAAAAGGTCTATGCTTTGACCTTCTTTGAGTGTCACGTAAGCTTTCTTCCAATTCTTGCGCTTACCTACAACCATGCCCGTTCTTTTGGTCTTTCCCTTTACATTAAGAGTCGTTACTCTCAATACTTCGACCTCAAACAAACTTTCAACGGCTTTTTTGATTTGCTGTTTGGTTGCATCAGTTCTCACACGAAAGACATATTCATTACGTGTTTCTTGTGCAATCGTCTGTTTTTCAGAAATATGCGGAGCAAGCAATACATTCATTATCGTTTCAAGATTCATGCTAATGTCTCCTCAAACTTCTTGATAGCATCAACAGTAACAATCACTTTGTCGTAGGCAATCAAGCTTACTGGATCTATACCTGCCACATCTCTAACATCCACGGTATGGAGATTACGTGATGACAAATAAAGATTTTCTTCAACTTCATTTGTGATGATTAGTGCTTCTTTCGCGCCTAGCTCTTTAAGCTTAGAAACCATAATTTTGGTTTTTGGCTCCGCGACTTTAAATTCATCAACAACGATAAGTCTCTCTTGTCTAACTAGCTCCGAAAGAATGCTTTTGATTGCACCGCTGTACATTTTACGATTAACTTTTTGACTAAAATCTCTAGGCTTAGCAGCAAAAGTTACACCACCTTTTCTCCAAATAGGACTTCTAATGGTACCCGCTCTCGCTCTTCCCGTACCTTTTTGTCTCCAAGGTTTTTTTCCACCACCACTCACTTCAGAGCGAGTTTTTTGTGCTTTTGTGCCAGAGCGTGCTCCTGCCATATAAGCCACGACAACTTGATGAACCAGTGCTTCGTTAAACTCTCTACCAAAAGCGGCTTCGGAAACTTGTAGAGAACCGTTTGATCCACCACCAGGAACAGTAATATTTAGCTCCATTCGTTCTCTCTCCTATAACCTATACTTTAATGGCTGGCTTTACGATAACATCGCTGCCAGCGGCCCCAGGAACTGCTCCTTTTATGAGAAGCAAATTACGTTCTGCATCAACTTTGAACAGCTCTAATGATTGAACTGTTACACGCTCAGCACCCATGTGTCCGGCCATTTTTTTGCCTTTAAAAACTCGTCCAGGTGTTTGGTTTTGACCAATAGAACCTGGAGCTCTATGGGATAAAGAGTTACCGTGTGTTGCATCTTGAGTTCGGAAATTCCAACGCTTAACAGCGCCCTGAAAACCTTTACCTTTCGACTGTCCTGTCACATCAACATGTTTAATATCATTGAATACGGTAACATCTATGCTATTTCCAACATCTAGGCCTTCTAGTTCATCACTATTTACACGGAACTCCCAAAGACCTCTGCCTGGTTGAACACCACTCTTAGCGAAATGACCCGCTTCTGCTTTTGATAATTTAGAAACTTTCTTCTCACCAGTTGTTACCTGCAAGGCCAAGTAACCGTCTGTTTCTTGAGTTTTAATGCGAGTAATTTTGTTAGGATCTACCTCGATAACCGTCACAGGAACCGAGTTACCATCTTCGGTAAAGACTCGAGTCATACCGCATTTTCGACCAACTAATCCGATCGCCATTTATTAATCCTCGTGCTTAAGTTCAACTTTAAAACTGGGTTGCTATTTTCTTAAGCTTTATCAATTGCTTTATATTCGCGTTAAAAATAGAAACGCATCTAAGTCAAGCTGATTTGGACGTCAACACCTGCAGCCAAATCAAGTTTCATCAACGCATCAACAGTTTTATCGGTTGGATCGACTATATCAACGAGTCGTTTATGCGTTCTTATTTCGTACTGATCTCGAGCATCTTTATTTACGTGTGGAGAAATCAATATCGTAAATCTTTCCATGCGTGTTGGAAGAGGAATAGGACCTCTCACTTGCGCACCGGTACGTTTAGCTGTATTTACTATCTCAGCGGTCGACTGATCAATTAATCGATGGTCGAAAGCCTTTAATCTAATTCTGATTCGCTGCTTTGCCATAGCAAAGAAACTCCAATTTTCAATTAATAAACGACAACACCACAATCCAGCTTTGACCGGATGCGGCAACTCGTTACATTCCAAACTAAAATTAAGCTTGGCTGGTAAGGATTTTCATCCCTCTAAACAAACGTGTTGTTTAGGATGCCCTTATGAGGTTTACGTCACAAGGGCGAGCATTATACTACTCAAAGATTTTAGATACAACACCTGCACCAACAGTTCGTCCACCTTCTCGAACCGCAAATCGCAAACCTTGGTCCATCGCGATAGGATTGATTAAGGTAACAACCATTTTGATGTTG
>JBCCZV010000062.1:0-21755 GCA_039187085.1 Pseudomonadota bacterium | reverse complement strand
TGTTCGTAACTCATGACATTTTTTTTAAATTCCAAATTAATTCTTTCACGCGCTGCCATCAATCCAAGATAAATTTGTTCAACGGGTGTCAGTTTGTTTTTTTGTATAATATCAAACACTCTATCGATAGTTTGTTTAGCCGTTTCAAACTCTTGTTGATAAAAATGAGCTTTTGCTTTAAACATCAGTTTTTCTAAAAAATAATCATCGTTTTCACCACCATTGATGACTGTCATTTGTAAATATTTTTCGGAATATATAATCGACAAGTCAAATTCGCTCTTCATTAAATAGTATTCAGAAAGGTAACCGTATATTTTCGCTAAATGCGGATGTCCATTCACATATATTTTTTCTTTTATTTTCATCGCATCCAATAAGTGCTGCTCTGCCAGTAACCAATTACTGAAAAAAAAGGCATGGGTCCTGCCTAAATCTTCAAGTGCTGTTGCTGTTTTTTTATGATAAAAACCGAGAGTATTCATATAAATGCTTAATGCTCTTTCCATTAATGCCACTTTTTTGTGTTTATCCCATACAAACCAGTTTAAAAGTGTTAAAGAATCTGCAAATTCCTCGGATTGGTCACCATGAACTTCTTTAATCAATTGTTGTGACCTGAGCGTATAGTTTTCACCATCTGCCAAACTATGACTGCGTTTACAGTAAGGCTCAACACAAAACAAATAAGCTCTCGCAGCGATTTGATAAGCTCTAGCCATTAAAGCGTTATTATGCTCTTGATACTTTCTAGCAAGATTTAAGGTAACTTTCGCAAGATTATAGGCTTCTTGTCGTTGCAGTAACTCAATGAGATTCATCACGACCTTAAACTTGACTTCAAAATACTCCTGTGAATAAGCCCCATAAAAGCTCTCAGTGTTTTCAAGTAATCGGCCTAAAATTAATCGCGAATCATTATAACTCCCATTTAAATCATAAAGTTTCAATAAAGCTTTAAAATAACCTTGTTGCTTTTCAGAAGAATGGTTTTCTAAATTGGTTTTTATTGTAGACTTTTTTAACAATTCAGAAAAAAGCAAGCTATCAGTACGTGCAAGCCGATAAAAATCCGAGAACACATCAAGGGTCAATGCTATATTGGCATCCAATTGCGCTATTTCCAAACGATAGGTTTCTTTTTGATTAAGAATATCTTTTACGTATTTAGAAAAAAGCCAAGAGCCAGTCACTATCAAAACCAATAAAAAAACACTCAAACCACGGTAAGAACAAATGTTTTTAATAGAGAAATTTTTAACTCGCTGCTTACTATCGCTTTTAAAAACATCATTAAAAAAACGATAAAAAACAAAACTGCTCAAAAAAGGTTTTGGATGCTTTTTATGACTTAATGATTCAGTATCTAATCGAGAAAAATGTTGTTGCAAATTCTCAGATACTTGCTTGAAATTTTGATCGTATTGATGCTCCACAGTAACAACAGGAGAGCTTCTGTGAACCTCTGCATTAAGATAATAACCTTTTTTCGGTGCAGTGCTGATGATATTTCTTTCTTTATCATCTAAAATACTTCTTAGCTCGCTGACACTTTGTTTTAAAACATTCTCGCTGACACAACGCCCATGCCAAATTTTTTCCAAAAAAATTTCATTACCAACAACATGGTGATTATTTTTAAGCAACAAATCCAATACAGCCGCAGTTTTAGCTCTAAGACTAAAAATCTCACCTGTCTTTTTTGAAACCGTTTGATTATTAGCATCATAAACCCAACAACCATTAATGGTGTATTGATATTCTTGGTTATGTATCCTGTTAGACGATAAGCCTTCAATGTTATCGATTCCTTTTATTGACGAGTTCAAACCTATATCCTCTATACAGCTTGATTGAAGTATAGAGTTTAAAAAACTAAATTTATTTTGCCAACAAACCAATCAATTGATTATTTTAACAGCTTTATGAAAATCATTTATCAAAAACAATCATTGCTTATCACAACGAAAAATCGAATCTAAAAACACTTTCCATCACTATCCAAAAAGCTTATTTTTTACCAAAAAAAATGGTGTTTTTAATACCAAACAATTAAAACAAATACTCGATTTTTGAATACTGATAAAAAAATCACTCTCATTTGAACTTTCACCCCCCCCAATTGGCCGGTTTGTACGGTTTTCTTTTTGTGTCACCCTACTCAGTGTTTTAAAAATAGGGTTGGGTCAACACAATAACGTGCGACTCGCGCTAAAAAAGCCTAGCGTGCATGTCGGTTATCAATCAGTTTTTGGACTCAGCAACCTGACAAAGTTGCAGAATATGCACGGTATTTTTAAAGGAGATGTTCGTATGTTTTTATTGCAAAATACTCAGCGGTTTAAAAAGCCTCATTATTTAATCTTGCCTATATTGCAGATACTTTTACTGTTTTTTATAAACCCTGTCCTTTCAAAACCACAAACCGACACTGATCAAGATGGTGTGATTGATGTCGAGGATAACTGCTCAGAAGTTTTTAACGCCTTGCAGCTAAATTCTGATAATGATGCATTTGGGAACGCCTGCGATGGTGATTACGACAATAACAATATCGTTGACTTTGTCGATTTAGGATTATTCAACGAAAAATTTGTGCAAAAAAATGATGGTGCCGATTTAGATGAAAATGGCATTGTTGATCTCAATGATTTCACTCTATTTTATGGCTTACTCAATCAACCTCCAGGCCCAGGTGCTGTGCCCTATATACCTTTTTCTGAAGTGAGCGGCAATATTACAGATATCACTGGACAAGCGGTTTTCAACAGTCAGCTACAAGTTTATCAAAATGAAGAGCTGATAGACGTGACAGTTGAACAATCTGGCAACACATTTTCTATATCCTTGCCCGCTTCACAAGATTACACGCTATCCGTCATAACACCAGACTATGCGAATCACACACAAACAATTCGTTCGCCATTAGAAGCACAAAATAATGCCATAAGCATACACTTAATAGAGCGCGGCAATGTCAATACCATTTCAAACAATGGCATCACCACTCAAGACAATATCACAGGTGCGGCGGTCACTTTTGATAAAGCCGATTTCATTCAAAAAGATGGAAGCAGCGTACAAGGTGATATGCAACTAAGCATTACCGCTTTAGATTTAGCAAGAACCGATACCACACAAGCCTTTCCAGGCAGTTTTTCTGGGTTATCTGCAACCAATGAGCGGCAAGAAATTGTTAGCTTAGGCGCTGTCGAGTTTCACTTTACCGCTAACGGCGAGAAAATTAATTTAGCTCCCAATAAAACAGCGGAAGTCATTCTCCCTTTATTCAAAAAACGCTATCAAGATGGTCGCTTAGTACAAGTTGGCGATCAACTACCTCTGTGGTCACTCAATGAAAGCACAGGGCAATGGCTGCAAGAAGGCTTAGGAGAGGTAGTCGCTTCAGATATAACCGAAAGCGGGCTAGCGCTAAAAGCCACAACATCACACTTCTCTTGGTGGAATTATGGGTATGTACCCGTGACAGCTCCTATCACTGTTACGGTATTGGGTGACAAACCCGGAGAAGCGACGCTCTTTGCAACCGCACCCGCCCTTAACTGGAATAACGCATCTATAACCATTGGTCTAGCAGGTACATCGGATCCTCTACCAGTCCCAGTCGATACTCCCATTTGCTTAAATGCGTTCATTTTATACGAAGCAGAACCGGGGTTGCCGCCAGGGTTTGCAGTCTCTGAAACCGAGTGTTTTGAGGCACGTTCCGGACAAACACAACAGATTACTCTCACTTCACCCTCACCAGGAAATCTCAATTTAGTCAGCCAACCCATTGGGCCGGATGAAGATAGCTTAAAACTTTATACCTCTGTTGGCGAAGCCATACCTTTACAAGTATCACCACTAACCGCAGAGAGTGATGTAACCTACTCTATTATTAATGGCAGCTTACCTCCTGGCGTCTCTTTAGTCCTTTCTGGTTTAAAAGCCGAATTGCTTGGCCAGCCTAATCAAGTGGGTGTTTATAATTTTACCATTATGGGCCAAGACAGTGACAGAACAACCGATACCATCGCTGTCACTTATCACGTTGAAGAGCTCCCTACCAATGCCATTAATTTGCCGTATGATGAAACTACGATGCTCACATTGGGTATTGGCTTACATTCTGGATATGCAGAGATCGACTGGAATGATGGCAGCGAAATCGAAACGATTTACCACAATAGAGGACAGCGTCAAGATTATTCATCTGGATTCAACTTCGCTCTGGTATCACATACTTTTGTTTCTCCCATCGCAGGTAATATTACTATTCGTTTTTCAGATGGGCTTGAATCCGTAAAATATTTAAGATTTGAAAACGTAAGATTTAATATCAATACCTCACGCTTATCGGATTTAACCCAATTACAGCAACTGAGTTCATTTAATTCAAAGTTAAATGGAACATTTTCTGAATTACCTGACACCCTAGAGTACTTATCAATCAACAATGCATCGGGAAGCAAAATTGCAGGTTCAATCCAAGACTTGTCCAAAAACCTTTTGGAACTTCAACTTTCTTCTGGTGTAGAGATAACCGGTAATGTGAAAGATTTATCGCGTCATTTAAAGTTATTTACACTAGATACGTCGACCTATTCGAGTATTACTGGCGATGTTAAAGATTTACCGGCATCTATGACGGTATTTTTTATATCTGGAAATACGCTTTATGGAGATATTCAACACTTACCGGATAGTTTGCTGCAACTGAGTGTTGGAGGCTCGAACAACCTCAGTGGTGATATTGCCAACCTCTCATCCACATTAACCAGTATTTCTATTGAGGGTTATAACACCGTAACAGGCGATATCGCTTCTATTCCTAACAATGTAACCTATGTTTATATGGCAGGAAACAATACCTTATCAGGGACAACCGACGACTTGCCCGATACGCTGAATAGTTTCCACTTCCTTGGCGACAAGTGTTACCTCACGGGTAATCTTGCCGATTTACCGCCAAATTCCACCAAAGTCACGCTGGAATGTAATAATACTTTGCAAGGTGACATTAAGGACTTACCGAATAATCCAACGGATGACTCCATTCAAAATGAACTTATTAACTTCATCGTTAAAGGCCAAAATACCATTAGCGGTAATATCAAGGATTTTCCCGCAACTACAGGCTGGATAGAAATTTTCGGCAATAATACGATTTTAGGCAATATTGCCGAGTTACATGACGACATCAGTATTTTTGAAATAGAAGGACAAAATACGATTTTAGGCAATATTGCCAATTTACCAGAAGAAATTCATACCTTCCGATTGAAAGGTATGAATACCATCACCGGCAATATTGCCGATCTGAAAAGCAACCTCACCTATTTTGAGGTAGATGGACAGAATGCACTGCAGGGTGATGTGGGGGCTTTAAAGACCAATAACATCATTGATTTTATCGTTGGCGGTAACAATGCCATCAGTGATTTTGGTTTAACACCAAGCTGGCGACCCAATCGGCTTTATCGACTGATCCTAACAGGCAATCTGGGCGGTTATAGTACCTCGTCTATTGATAGCTTACTCGATTTTTTAAGCAATAACACCGTAAGAGTTGCTGGTGGAAGAATAGAGCTACAACGGCCTAATGATGCTCCACCTTCCGATGCTGCAGATGATGCGATTTATCAATTAAAAGTGAATAAAGGTTTCACCGTTAGAGTCAACAGTGACCCCGACGATTGATAACGCCATTCAGGTCGCAAGAAGAACAAAGCCTTATGATGCTTTGTTTTTCTTCACTTCTTTGAGAATATTTTGCCAACGGCAAAACCTATTTGAACGATTACGCATAATTTACTAATGATAATCATTATTGTTTGTAAATTTACCCAAAAAAAGTCTATTATTTTCAACAGTAGAAAAAATGCTATGTGATGATTCTGTTAAAATTTTCTCTAAGTCGCTGTCATTTTATCGTGAGAGCTTAGATTTTAGTCAATCTTTTACTCGGTGTTTCATTGACTATTTTTAAGAAGATGAATGAATCCATCATGCTCATTAATCCCTTAACCATGAAGAGTGATCATTTAACCGATGAGTAACGCAACAACGAATAAAAATATTTTGGTGATCAATACGGGTAGCTCATCCGTTAAATTCAGTTTGTTCGATAAGGCTCTTGAGGAAAAAGCGTCCGGCTTAGCCGAAAACCTTGGCACATCTGATGCTCAACTAAAATGGCGCGATAGCCAAAGCACCACACATCATCAAGTTTTGCAAGATACCAGCCATCAAGGTGCCATCCTCACTTTGCTGGCCGCTTTGCGGGAACAACAGTTACTTGAACAAAATGTCTCAGCAATAGGCCACCGCGTGGTTCATGGTGGAGAATTTTTTTCCGGCTCTGTGCGTATAACACCGGAGGTGACTGAAAAGATCAAAGCCTGTAATCACTTAGCGCCATTACACAACCCGGCTAACCTGCTAGGTATCGAAATTTTGACCGAGCAGTTTCCAGAAGCCGTTCAAATCGCCGTATTCGATACCGCTTTCCACCAAAGCTTACCCGACTACGCCTACACCTATGCATTGCCTATTAAATACTATCAATCCTTTGGCATTCGTCGTTACGGTTTTCATGGCACGAGTCACCGCTACGTCACCCAAGCAGCCGCCGATCATTTACAACGCCCTTTGAAAGATCTGGAATTCATCAGTGCGCATTTGGGCAATGGCTGTAGTGCGACAGCGGTTTCTGGGGGTATCAGCCGTGATACCACCATGGGACTAACCCCGCTGGAAGGATTGGTTATGGGAACACGTTGCGGCGATATTGATCCCAGTTTGCACCAGTTTCTAGCCGAAAAGCTGAATACGAACTTGGCTGAAATCACACGTATTTTTAATCAAGAGAGTGGTTTAAAAGGTTTGTCGGGTTTGAGTAACGACATGCGAACTTTATGTGAAGCAGAAGCCAAAGGGCATCAAGATGCCGCCCTGGCTATCGAGGTTTTTTGCTATCGTTTAGCGAAATCCATAGCCGCGTTGGCCGTACCCTTAAAACGTCTGGATGCCCTAATTTTTACCGGTGGTATTGGTGAGAATGCCGCATCGATTCGCTCACGCGTTATCCAACACCTTAGCATCTTCCAATTTTCACTCGATGAAGATAAAAACAACGCAATATTTGGAGGCGCACAAGGTTTAATTACGACGGGTGCAGATGATAAACCCCAAGCATTAGTGATTGCCACACGTGAAGAATGGATGATCGCTAAAGATGTTTGCGAACTCATGGCTCAGCAATAAAACAACACCAGCGCAAGCTTAAGCTTGAAAATAACGATGTAAGGAATTCAATCACATGGCTTATGTCTATTTTATGTCACCCGCCGGCCCATCCGTTGGGCTCACATCGGTTTGTCTCGGCTTGGTTCGCGCCTTGGATCAGGTTGGCGTTAGCGTGGGTTTCTGTAAACCTATCGAACAACGCGCCAATCTGAGAAGCGAATCCAGCGAGACCCACAGTGAACAATACCAAGGTCCAGAGCGCTCAACGCATTTGTTAAAACAAATTATGGCTTTGGAACCGGCAGAACCCATTGGTTTTGAAACAGCTCAACAGCAAATGGAAAATAAACAAGCGGATCAACTCATGGAGCAAGTGATCGAGGTCTTTGAAAAAAGTAACAAGGATTATGACGTCATGATTGTTGAAGGTTTAGCGCCAACGGTGCAAGACAATTTCATCATGAAGCTTAATGTGTTGATGGCGCGTACCTTGAACGCCGATGTCATCCTGGTCAGCGCGAAAGGCCAGGCCTCCTTAGAACGTTTGAATGATCGTATTCGTCGTAACGCCAGCATTTTTACAAGTGCAACGGGCTCGCGTGTTATCGGCAGCATCGTCAATAAAGTCGATGAGCCAAGCAGCCAAGATCAAGGGTTTACTTTTGTCGACACCCAAGACGATAACATCCATGAAGAATCCAGCAATCTAACCACCATTAAACAAACCATTGCGCAACTACCCGTATTTTCTGAAACCGATTTTCAATTACTGGGTCTGTTACCCTGGCAAGCCGAGTTTAATGCGCCACGCATACTGGATGTGCATCGCTTACTAAACACCAAGGTATTGGTCGAAGGAGAGATGCGAACTCGCCGCGTAGAATCAATTTCCATCTGTGCACGTACGGTGCGTAATATGCTTCATCGAATCATGATGCCTGGCACGCTTATCGTGTGCCCTGGAGATAGAGAAGATGTCTTGATGGCAGCGAGCTTAGCCGTTATGAATGGTATTCCTTTAGCCGGTATTTTGCTCACGGGAGATATGATGCCGGAAGAAAAAATCCTAACATTGTGCCAGCCCGCTTTTGCTACCGGATTGCCCTTGCTGATCACAGCTCTCAACACTTTCTCAACAGCGAAGCAACTCGATGACATGGATATTTCGGTACCCAGCGATGATATAGAGCGCATGCTTAAAGTGATGGATGGGACTGCCAATGGGATCGATGCGGAATGGTTGAAAGCTCGCGCTCAAATTCAGCACGAAGTGCGTTTATCTCCACCCGCATTTCGCTTTATGCTCAGCAAACAAGCGCGTAGCGCCAATAAACGCATCGTATTACCTGAAGGCGAAGAAATACGAACTATACGCGCAGCCATTTATTGTCATCTCCATCAAATTGCCGATTGTGTTTTGCTGGGAAGACCCGAGCAAATCACCCGCTTGGCTTCTGCACAAGGGTTTGAAATTCCCAAAAATCTTACCATACTCTCACCCGATGCAATCCGCGATCAATATGTGCAACCCATGGTTGAACTCCGACAACACAAAGGGTTAACTCAGCCTATGGCTGAAGCACAACTGGAAGATCCTGTGGTTATTGCCACCATGATGCTGGCGTGCGATCACGTCGATGGTTTGGTCTCCGGCGCTATTAACACCACAGCCAATACAGTACGCCCCGCTTTGCAATTAATCAAAACCAAAGCCGATGCTAGCTTGGTTTCTTCGGTTTTTTTCATGTGCTTACCAGAACAGGTTTTAGTGTATGGCGACTGTGCGATTAATCCAGAACCAACCGCAGAACAACTCGCCGATATTGCTATCCAATCCGGCGACTCTGCCAAAGCCTTTGGTATAGAACCCCGTATCGCCATGATCAGCTATTCCACAGGGCAATCGGGTAGCGGCCAAGAAGTCGATAAAGTTAAGCGAGCAACAGCGCTTGCTAAACAAAAACGTCCAGATTTGATTATTGATGGACCCCTGCAATACGACGCTGCCAGTGTAAAATCGGTAGCGGCAAAAAAAGCCCCGGATAGCCCTGTGGCTGGCAATGCCACCGTGTTTATTTTCCCGGATCTGAATACGGGCAATACCACCTACAAAGCAGTACAGCGCAGTGCATCCGTTGTCAGCATTGGTCCTATGCTGCAAGGGTTACGCAAACCTGTGAATGATTTGTCGAGAGGAGCGCTAGTGGATGATATTGTCTATACCATCGCTTTAACGGCAATCCAAGCGGACCAAGCTTAACACTTGTGACACATCAATACATACGATGAAATCTTGGGAGAGTTTTAATCCTATGTATTGCTCTTTAAAAACGGGAGTTTATATTTTGATTGTTCCCTACACATGTGGGGCTTAACCGTGATACGGAAACAGAAAAGACGAATACACTGACTGTTCCCCACACGCTTGGGGATTAACCGGATTTAAAAAATATCGGTCAATTTTTATTGAAATGCTCCACACACACGTGGGGCTTCTTAAAAGTCAAACACCCAATACCTTTACGCTATGGCCACAGAGTGCATTAATTTTTGCTGTTTTAGGTTTGCATAAACGGCTAAACGTTTTGCATCAAACCCTGTTTCTCGCCACGTTGCAATTCCCACTTCATCTTGTGATTCACAGAACTTTAACTCGCCCACATTGATACAACGTGGTAACCCCTCCCCACAAAAACTCAAATAAATATCATCAACAAACTCTAATGCATTGATGTCGGTAATACCATTGCTTTGCATTAATTGAAAATACTTGGTTATATGTTGGCGAGTAAACGCATAAAAACAATTTAAGATATCAAGCTCTGTATCAATACCCGATAGACCACTTTTCAAGACGCTTTGACCACGATGAAACATCGCAATTTGCCCACGAACACCATGAACCTTATCAGGGCTTAACGCAAACTGATGAAAAACCTGCTGATACTGCCGTTTAGACAGAAACAAATCATCATCGGGACAAATAAAAAAATCAAACGGGCTGTTATTCGCCAACTCAAACCTTTTCACACAATGCTCACGTTGGGACTGATTAATAATTTCTATTTTCGAATCATTCAAATACTCTTTATCTATCCATGTACGAATATCGATATCAGGATTGTTATTACTTAATATAATGTGTACAACTTCATCTAACTCGCACAAATCTGCCAGCAAAGCATTCATATTTTGCGGACGTTTATAACTCAATAAAATAGCACAAATTTTTAACATCGTTAGTTACTCGTCAAAGTTAATCACTCTATCCGCTGCACGAATTTCAGCAGGATCATGGGTAAGCATAATGCGTGTTATCGCAATTTGTTTGAGATTCGCAGAAATGCGCGCCAATGTCGGTTTATCAATATTTGCTGTAGCTTCATCAAGCAACAATAGTTTAGGTTTAGAATACAAAGCGCGAGCCAGTAATACGCGTTGCATTTGCCCTCCCGAAAGCGTCGAGCCCATATCGCCAATCAAGGTTAAATATCCCATTTTAAAATGCTGAATATCATCATGTATTTCAGCTATCTTGGCGCACTCATAGGCATGTTCTCTATTAGGCTCATCTTCGAATAAAGTAATATTTTCTAAAAGAGTGCCAGTATAAAGTCTATCTCCTTGTAGCACACAAGAGATGTTTTTTCTAAACCCTTGTGGTTCAGAACCATTGATTTGAATTTGCCCTTCACTTGGATTCAATAAACCTAACAAAACCTTGGCAAATGTACTTTTTCCAGAGCCCGATCGGCCCACTATAGCGATATGCTCGCCCGAGTTAACGCGTAAATTGATACCACGAAAAACCCAAGGGTCGAAAGGAGAGTATTGAAACCCCACATCTTTTGCTTGGAGTTGTAATGGCTTTTCTGTTTTTGAACTATCATGATCAGGGATCGACTCAGACTCTGAGCACAAGATATCTTTCAAACGATCAATGCTCACGTTTAATAAACTAAAATCCGTAATGCGTTCCACAACACTGGTAATCCGCCAAACAAACTGATCTTTAAAAGCTAAAAAGGCAATCAAAGCACCAAGCGACAGATAGCCTTGCAAAACCAGTGCAGCCCCCAAGTAAATAGCAACGCCTTTCTCCAATAACATAATCATCGCACTCATGTTGCCAAAAAAGGTTTCCAAATCAGAAATTTTTAGCTGTCTATCATTGCTTTTAGTCAACAAATGACGCCATTGTGCATGTCGAGTTGTCATACCATTTTGGAGTTTTAAATGCGTAATGCCACGCACCGTTTCTAAAAAATGAGAATCAAGCGCAGCCTGCTCTAACGTAGCTTGCTGGATATGTTCACGATAAGGTTTATAACGTATTAAACGTAGAAGTATGTATAACAATAAAAAAATTATGGCCACCAATGTCAACTTTATACTAAAAGATAACATAATAACGAGCACAACAATGCCCATAATACCATCAAGTGCTAATGAAATAATTTGCCCAGTCAGAACACCGCGAATTCGCTGTAGCGAAGAATAACGAGATTGGATATCGCCCACTTGACGTTGCTCAAAATAAGCAATGGGTAAATGCAGCAGCTGACTCATGGTGTTCGTTTGTAAATATTTATTAATCAGAATACTAAAACGTGTCAAGGTTAAAGCCCTGACATATGAAAAGACATTGTGTAAAACAACCACCAAACAATACCCCATGAGTAATACACCCAGTAAGGTAGAATGATTTTGGTCAAAAATATTTTCAGAGGCACCATCAGACAACACATTATCAACGATGTGCTTAAAATAAAAAGGAAAGAGATTAATAAAACATTCAACACCCAATGACAAAATAAAAATCAACCATAATTTTTTGTACAAAACGTTGCTATCCGGCAAGATACGTTTTATATCTAACTGGCTTCTGAGATCTTGTTGTTGGGTATTCGGCTTGGGTGACAGAGCAAACAATTTACCCGAGTACTTCTGTTCAAAATCTTGCTGACTCCAAACAAGCCTGCCTGCACTCGGGTCATTAATGTAATATTTATTATTGGATACACGTGTCAGTACGACAAAATGCTTATCTTCCCATAATAAAATCACCGGTTTTTTTATAGCTTTTAGAGATGATAGGGCACAATCATAACCACCGGCAAAAAAATTAAAATCATTCGCAATCGTATGCAGATCAAAAAAGCTTAAACCTTGTAGGGATACTGGATAACGTCGCCGCAAAGCATGTACATCAATTTTAACACCATAAAAAGAAAACAGCATAGCCAGGCAAGCCAGACCACATTCAGAAATGGATCCCTGATAAGACAGAGGGACTTTATTTTTCATAAAACGCCATTTACAGACTTCCACCATTGTGTAAAGGTGAAAAAACCGCTTCATTACTTCCATAAATAATCGCCATTGAGTTTTTAAAATTGATAGATTCTTGCACTGTCATATCCAGGATATCAACAGCATCCGTCATTGCATTAATTTGCTCTCCTAAGGATTTCCAAAAATCCGTGGCAGCTTCAGACGCTAAAGGAGTATGAGATCTACCGCCGTTCGTTGTAAAAAAAACGTCTTTAGAAAGGAGTTTTGAAGCCAGTTGTTCCCATTGTGCCCCTAGCCAATCATAATGGTTAATTAAACTGAGTGCCGTATCGCCTCGATGCACTTTATGTACATGTAACAGGCCCATTCTGGCGCCAATCATTGCCCAAATGCCATTATCAGAATCCAATCCTACAGAAGCCCATATGCCTAAACGCCTTAAGAGGTTTTGATGTCCTTTTATTTTTTTTTGCGCCAATAAGCTCTCTAGCGCACTATGACTGTATTTAACACCTTCACGAAAACCGGCCCGAAAAGCCTGATAAGCAGAAGCGTGGATTTCTGTCACCGAATACACATTTTTAAAAACAAAGTAGCCAGGTTGCTCCCAAAAATCGAGTGATAAGGGCTTATCATCTTGAGGTAACGACTCATGAGACTGCAAACGTTGTAAGTCGCAACGCCGCCAGATTTTAACGCCACCCCCTGCATACTTTAAGCCATTGATACTATTTTTACTGCACCACTGCAATGTTGTGGCTTGTTCTTTATTAAGAGGAATCGACAAATCCAAATTAAAAAAGCTAGGATCAATTTTATTATCTCCATCAATCAACAAAAACCGCTCACCTTCAACAGCATCCGCTGCTGCTTTATGGGCAGCGTCCAAGCCCTTAACACCATGCACTCTTTTGGCATGAGGACAATGTTTGAGGGTATGTTGCCAATTTTCATCCGCATTAGGCTCATCGTAAGAAAGAAAAACCACTTCCAACTGATTCGTTTTGATACTTGAAGACAATCGATTCACTTTTAACTGTTGAGAAGTGAATGAAAGACGAGGGCTTTGGTTGTCAAGTAAAGTATTTTCAACTTGATTCACAACCGTATCGATACAGAGCGGCTCATGTGTGAGTTTAAAACTTCGCGCTTTCGCCGTATAAATAGGATGATTTAATAAGTGATCAATAGTATGATGAATCACATTTGGCTCACTACCTTGATAGTGTAAACTTTTACCACAACCCAGCTTTACAACATTGATAGCATTCAGTTTTTGCTCATGATGAAAAGGCGCTAAAAGCAGTGGTTTTCCTGCCCATAAACTTTGTGTAATCAAGCCAACACCCGCATGGCATATCACTAAATCACAGGTTTGCAAAACAGTATTCAGGTCCACAGGTTTATCGGTAAACAGCAAATGATCGTTAAAGGCCGTTTGTGTAAGATTTAACGAGGTTTGGGGTGCGTAAACCATAATGTCCAACTCTGTTTTTGCATTCAGAGTTTTAAGTATCTGTAGTGCGACTTTATTCTCCAAGTGCAGATAAGCAAAGACTTTAGGTCTTGATATGGCATTGTTCTTCCATAGTCGTTTTTTTATCGAAGTCGATTGCGGTGGCGCAATCACAGTACCCAAACAATAGCGTTCAGATTCCCGATAAAAAGGGGTTAATTCTGGATAATTAAAAATAAATAATTTAGAACATCGATAAATATCCAAAAAGCTTTTTAAGCGGAACGAACTTGAAAATTTAGCCAATGTTTTATTGATTCGACCCACTAAATCAATTTCTTTTTGCCTAAGGGCTATGGTTTTCTCTTCAAGCAGTTGTTCGCTGTCTTGAGCATCGTGTTGTGAAAATAATGGCGGTAGTTGATCCGGAGGCGGATAAAAATACCCCGTATCGATAACACTAGAATGTATATTCAACATACGTGCCGCTAAAATTGCAACCGGTGCAAAGTCGCCAAAAACAATATCAGGTTGGCATTCGTCCAACACGCTTATCCAAGCTTTTAAATGATACTCCAACGATAATTCATCACGAAAACAGTCTAAACTCGTTAAAATATCCACATGCCCATCAACGGAGTTAGGTTTAGACATGGCCATACGGCTGTAAGGATTACTAAAAAACGCAAAGTGATTTTCTTTAAGTATTTTTTGACAACTATCAATATTGATTGATTTTTCCGGAATAAAAAACACACCTGTCCAACCTTGCTTTTGCAGCTGCTTAGCAATAGGAAAAAACGTCATTAAATGCCCCAAGCTGCTGCCATACTCCCAAATGTAAACAAATTTTTTGGTATGTTTTTTAATATTCATCATTAAAATTCTCTCAACAAAAAAACAGGAAAACGTTATCACTTTTTCCGAAAAATCATCCGTGACTTTTCGGCATACCATTAACCATTAAAGCCAATCATTAGCCCAATGACGATTAAGGACACTGCATATGAATGGCACCCGTTTGATAAACTTGACTCATACTGTCTCCGATTGATCGCACGATATCACAACTGAAAGACATATGTTCTGTATTGGCGGACTGACTAATAATCTCATCAAAGGCACCAATATTATAAATAGATACATTGGTTTTATGGAGATCTTCAAATTTACCACCCGCTGCACTGATGCTTGGGATATAGCAAGAAGATGACAGAGAAATAGCATCTTTTTTCGGCGCATACCAATGTTCCTTTAACGAATCACTCAGATTGGCTGAAACAATTGACGCCACATCAAAAATGGCACAAGGCACCCGATCATACGACTGCACCGTACTCGCTCTACGCTCGTCAGCCCGCGCATTTTTATAGCCATAACTATCTGCAGCATAATAATTGGTGTTTCCATGAAAATACGGCGTGAAGAAATCCGGTTGCGCCTTAAACCACATGGAGGTTCGACTCACGCGATTACTTTCATAATCAATATAATGACTATTAGGTACAAAAGCTTGTTGTGAATCCGAACCATTAACAATCGCAATATTTTTTGACGTTCTACGCGGGAAACCCAAAATATTTAATTGATTTTGCAGGGCAATAGCATCGGGATGTCGATTACCACCTTGTAAAATATTTTGAATTAATAACTCTCTAACAGCAGGTCGATCAAAATTTTCTGTAAATATACTTTGGGCTAAACCGGCAGCTGCTCCAGCTTGTTTAACACCCGCTTCCAGTTGGTCAAGCTTGTCGCCAATCTCTCCGCCTAAAAAAGGTTTGAATATCACATCTAAGATTTTCGCTATATATTTAACGAGAAAACCGCCACTATCATTATTGCCACTGCGAATTCGCCGAAAAGCACGCTCTATGTACAAAGGCACTTTTTGCAAACTTAATGGAATATGGGCACCCGCATGTGGAGAATCATAAGAAATATAGTGACTAACGCCATGTGTTATGCCGTCCCTTTCTAAGGTCGTCAAAGCATGGCGAGCCACAACACCACCTAAACTTAAACCAAGCATCACTGAAGGCTCATGCCCTTGGCCAAATCGCTCAACAAGATGCAATACTCTTCTTACACCTGAAGCCTTTTGCGCAACCGTATCGCTAGGTCTGGGACTAAAATCAATCACCATCACTTCAATACCCTTGTTGTTGGCATAATCTCTAAGCCCCTTATCCAGTAAACAATAATACTGAGTGGCAGGTGTTTGTTCTTCAGTAGGTACATCACAGGATGTTGATGTGCCGGATGTTAAACCCGCAAAGGTATAAGGGCCAACCACATACAACATTTTGTCAAATTGCGGATACTGTACGGGGTTATTAGAAAATATTTTGGCTTTAACACCTCCCAATAATAAGCCACTACCGTAAAGATCATCAATTTGCTGCTGGTTGGCAGAAGTTGATGTTCCGCAGTACAAACGCGCTCGACTATGATTTTCACAAATGTTTTTATCGCAATCAGAAGGTAAATCTTCACATAACTGCGTAATACAGTCGTCATAAAAATAATGGGGATTGAAATTAGCTTTGACGGGCGAAAAGCCTGCCATGGAAACCAATAAAGCGGTGACAATGTTAATCTTAGTCATCGAATTTTCCTCAGTGAATCCATAAGGGTAATCGGGTTAGTTATAAATACGTGAGATAAGATAATCATCAATATCTGCAGCAGAACACACCGCTGGATCTGGCGCTGGACTCCCTCCTCCACCACCCGATCCGGGATCGGATGTACCGCCATCACCACCATAAGGATTGGAACCACCAAATGCCTCTTGCAGCTCTATTTCTGATAACTCTGCAATCTGTTCATCGACAATGCCTAAAAGAACTTTTTGTCTATCAGTTAAGTTTTTCATAGGATTTCCTCTTTTGTTCGAGTGTCATGACGTATTGCTGACACCTTTCCAACCATCACATAAAAAGAACGATCGAATATTCTTTAACGAAATGATTGATAAGATCGGAATTTTATCAATAAAAAAATTTTATTGATCATGCTCACGCGCCAAACGACATTTGGCTATTTTATTTAACAAAATCAATGATTTATTCTTAGTGTTTTTAATGCGTTTGGCGCGTAAGCATTAGCAAAGCGAAAAATAAAGGCAAGCATTCTTATTATTTTATTAACGATAGAAGTGTATTGACGCATTCATTTATAGGATGGTTCGTATTTTAAATAGAACGTTATATTTATTTTATGCGGCCTCTATCTTGAATAACTCTAATGGATATTAAGCGATGTCTGAGCAAACACAGAAAATTTTCAGTCTGTTGAGATGGGTTCATTAATCAGCAAGATTGTGTCATTTTTCACTTTTACCCCACCGATAAAATTGCTATTTTTGACAGCCGTCATATGGCAAAGATATGACGTTATTCATCAAAATCAATAAAAAGAGAGATAACCATGAAGTACCTATATTTAACCACTATGAGTCTCGCTGCTTGTTATGTTAATCAAGCCTCAGCCCAAGCCCTGTGCGATAACCAAACTCAAGCCCCCTGGCAATATACGATTGACATCACCCACGAAGAACAACGCATTGACCAAGCCAAAATAACCATCCCCTCCACAGTCGAAAAGCATCAAGTGTTAGTTGATTCCTTTATCAACAACATTAAGCCTGTGACCAATGATGAAGAGATTTTGCATCATCTCGTTAAAGACTATGCTCAACAACTATGGAACCAAGCCGTAGCGCAAGTTAATGACACTTATGACGATCGCCCCTTGTATTGGTCACGAATAGCGATGAGTATTGCATTAAAAAATCACCTCGCTAACCACTTTGCGGGTTTAGAGGCGAGCACCACTCACGCCCTTTTATGGTCACTCGAAACTCACTCACGCGGCATGTCTGACGAAGAAACACATTTCAATCCCGCCAGTGCTAAAAAAGTTGTCATCACAGGATTTGACCCTTTCTATTTCGATAACAATATAGGCACCAGTAATCCATCAGGAGCTGCAGCGATACAATTAGACGATAAAGTCATTGATGGTGTCGAATTTCAAACGGTGGTGTTACCGGTTCGATTCAAAGATTTTTCGATGAGTATGGTTGAACATGCCTTATCACGTTTTTATACACCAACTCATGACAACCCAGCTGATGTTATTTTCACAACCAGTCTAGGTGGTAGTAGGAATACTTTTTTATTGGAACGTTTTGCAGGACTCCGAAGGAGCTCTACAGCTGCAGATAATCAAGGTTGTTTTTCAGGAGGTTCATTTTTTAATCCGATCATCCCCTATATTCCCTATTCTCCAACCTTTGAATTTTTAGAGTCCAGCTTACCCATTGCAGCGATTGAACCTCACCAAGGTCAGTATCAGGTTGACTTTAATCAATCCTTTGTCACCATCGATGGTGGTGCCAATGATACAACTGGCGAAGCCGTAAAACTTGAAGATATTATTAATGAGATCAGCGTATCAGGCTCTGGTGGCGGGTATCTATCTAATGAAGTCTCTTATCGTAGCCTTTGGTTAAAAGAATATCTTGGCAGTGCAGTGAGTGTGGGACACATTCATACCCCCATTTTAACCACCACCGAGATAGCACCCGATTTTTCTTCTATAACAACCCAAATTTCACCTTACAATCTAAACTTTAATGAAGGATTGGTTAACCAATTAGAAGCCATGATCGTAGAAGGTGTTGCAGATTAACCCATGGTATAAAACACGCTTTATGCCAAACGCGATGCCTATATCTCTACACGCATCGCGTTGATGACCATGAATGGAATGAATCAGTAAGGTTAATTTTTTTGGCTTGTTGGATCACTTTAATCCTATTTACTGACCTTGGAAGCAATCTCTAATTTTGAACAGGCTGAAATAGCTTGGATAACACTTTCGCTACTCTCTTTAGAATACCCCCCGCCACCCAGTATAACACTCGGTATTGATCGTTGACTCAGCGCTTGCAGTGTTAATTTTTCTCGCGCCACAAGATCATCAACCGTTAAGCATAGCCGACCTAATTTATCACTCATTAAAGTATCAGTACCTGCTACGACAAACGCAATACGATAATCATCGTCCAGCTTATCCAGCGCTTCAGAATAGCGCTGCAAATAGTTTGATCCCTCTGTACCCGGTGGCAGAGGCACAGCAATATTAACGCGATCGCGGGTATAGCCCGATGTTGGGTAAATGCCTGCATTGTATATATCCACAAGCGTAACTTGCTTATTTTCCATAAACGTATAAGCATTACCATTTCCATGGTGCGCATCAGTATCGATAATCAATATTTTGTCATCAGCTGTCAGCCAACCACTTTTCATAAGCTGTTCATAACAAATACCTATGTCATTATAAATACAAAAGCCTTCCATACTTTGTTGCATGGCGTGGTGATAGCCACCGGATACATTCCAATAAACGCTGGCATTTTTCAATGCGGCTTCAGCACCTAGCAATGTTCCTGCCACAGCCCAACGCATAGGCGACAATATTTTTTTATTTAAATAAGAGAAAGAAACCAAGGGGATGTTGGGTACTTCTAAAGCCCGAAGAACGAAAACTTTATCCCTCACTTTTCTTCGCATCATACTTGAGAGAAAACCATCAATTAGGGTCATGCTAGCCTCTTCCAAAGGCTCAACAAAGTGAATATTTTGATTGAATTTTAAGTTATCGTAGATTTTTTTAAATTTTGTTCCGTCAAAAGGGTGTAAATAATGAAGTAAACCTAAATTAAAATTGTAGTTTTTACTGTAAATAACGTTCATTTAAATGCCATGCTGCTAAGCTAGCTCACGAGCATATCGCAATACTTCATTAGGTGTCCATATTCCTCTTCCAAATATTCGAGCCAATCGACCATAGCTTCTTGCTTTTGGACGAAAACTCGGCTTCTGCCCTGAAGCGACTTTTAAGCAATCCGCTACTACATTAGAGCAGTTATATCTTGCCAATTGATATTTTGGTACATTATGTTGTAAATCAAAGATATAATCTTCAAGCTTCTTTTCATCGATATCAAAATTTATCGTTATAGTGATAGGCTGACGCTTCCCCTCCGAATCAATATCCTGTTGCAATGCTGCTATAAATGCACCTGGACGACTCCGCTTAATTTTTAGATCTTTTTTTCCTGAATCAGTTTCTGGCCAAAAACTCACATATTCAGTTCCAAATGTTAAAGATGCATGTCCTACCAAGTTGCCTTCAGGTGGCCAAACGTGAACTCGTAACATAATTTACCCCCTTGTTTATGGTGACTTTATGATTCACATTAATTGCTACACATTAAAAACATCCTGCAAAATAATTTAGAAAAAGATAAAAGACATGGAATAACGATACCATCAAAGGTTATATCAAGTTTCAATGTAAGAAGCCAGAAGGCTGAGGAAAGAAAAATCAGAAATTTTTATACGTTTTGCATTATGGAAACGCCCTAAACTCAGCTGTTGAGAGGCATCTTTGCAAAAACGCGATGCCTATATCTCTACACGCATCGCGTTGATGACCATGAATAGAACGAATCAGTAAGGTTAATTTTTTTTGGCTTGTTGAATCATGGCGGCAAATCCTGGTGGACGAAAAGCACCGGGATGCGCGTTAGGGTTTCTCGCTGCTGCTGCGGCATGAGGGTTGGTACGAGCAGCAACCCAATCATAGTCTGTCCAGCCATAAATCGTTAAATGGCGACCTACCGCAATTTTGATAACACGTTTTAACACGGGTTCGAGTTGCCCATTCGTAAAGCCTGTTCCCGAGTTGAGTGTACGTGATGTAGCAGACAGCGCGGCATTATTATCATCATTTAATCGTACAGTAAAACCACAAAACATATTTCTATTATATTCATCACTTGGAATACCCAGTCGATGTAGGCTAACATGTTCAGCTAATGCATCATGGCTGGTCTTGCCATTAGGATCATGCACGATGGGATCGACAGGTTGGTTGCCCACGTATTGTTGGTAACCGGGATCTTCGGTAGGATAATGTGGATTTCCAGCGGCGGCGGCGCACAAGTCAATCACCCCCATTGTCAGTTCCATGACACCCGTAAATGCGAGATTGACCCGAGCATCTCTTAAATTGTAGATGGCGCAGTTACTGACCATGACTGGGCGATCGTATTCATGTAAATAGGTTCGTGGCATATCATCCTCTCTTTGTATCGTTATTGATCGGCCATCTTGTGCTTATACGAGATACCGACAAATTTTCCTGAATCACTCCATTCTTCATCGTCGTATGTCGATGAAGTTTATTGACACCCTTATCTATTAATACCTGAAACGGACGTTGGCACTGTCATTTTTATCATAAAATAAAAAAACTGACGACACACTTAAAGAATAATATCATTAAAAATTCGAATAGAATTTACGAATGTTAACTCATATTTTTATCACAGTACACCGTATTTCAAGATAGGTCATCTTGAGAGGGATAATTCAAAGTAGAAAATTGCCAAATACAAAAAGAGCGATAGATTGCATCCACATATAAACATAACCAGCGGCACTGACAAGCGCCAAGGCATGGCTTGCCTACATGATTATTGTGGTTTCTCCAAAAAAAGTATTTTTAAAATACACTATTAAGTTACTTTGCGTTTATTAGTCTTCTTATTTCAGAAATAACTCGCTCACTCGATTCGGGAGGACACCCCCAGTAATCATAAATACCCTGTTTATTGGTATTTGTCCCACAATTAACAATAATACCGACACCGATGGTTTTCATTATGTGATTA
>JBCCZV010000061.1:0-21782 GCA_039187085.1 Pseudomonadota bacterium | reverse complement strand
CAAAAACACAATATTTTATATCCAGTTCATTATGATTTTTCTATACTGAAATGAGTTTCAGGGGATAGCTTATGTCAAACACTAACAACAACAATGGTAACCCAAATAAAAAAATGATTACGATTAGTGTCCGTTTGTTTGATGAAATACAACGCAAAAGAACAGAGCAAGCGATAAAAATGTTCAATAAAATAAAAAGTAATATTTGGGAATTACGATCGGCAGCTGAAGCTAGCGTTGTTATTTTTTCTTTGGAAGACCCAGGAGGCGAGCATTTCCTAAAGTCTTGTCGCAAAAACAAAGAGCTCACACCTGTTGTTTTCGGTACTATGAATGATTCAGATTGTCCGTGGTTTATCGATCAATCTGCAGACTCATCAGCTTGCATGAAAATTTTATCGCAAATAGCTTCTACCTTTATACAAGACAACTCTTTTATTGATCCTGAAGAGTCTGTTGCAGGTTATTGTATGGATAAAATAAAACGACACGTTGAAAACAATGAATATATTCGTGTTGATTTACATAACAACCATTATTTTTATATCAATCGGAAGAGAAACCAAGTATATTTTGATCAACCTTTACATTCTGCGCTTACTCTCAATGATTATGTAAAAAAACTACAACCCTTATCTCTATATAATACTCGCATAAAATCTATCACTAAAAGTGAATTTTCTAAAGCTTCGACTAATAAAAGAAATCACAACTTCAATTGTTTTTTATGGGAATTAGTATTTGCTCAAAACAGCATGTCATTGCTTGATGGTATAAACCATTCACGATTTAAACTTAAAAAATGGCCATTACTTACGCAAGTCAAACATGATTATAACATTGTTATTTTATCTGCTTTCTTAATTCGTTTTTCATCAGACATAACAACGATTATTGAGAAAACCAAAATCTCAAAAACAGAAGTATTAAAGTTTATTAATGCTGCTTTTTTAACTGATATTCTTGTTGAGCCTAACAGCGAATTGATAGGTTCCCGACACCCTGTCAATTTGTCACCTAAAGTTAATCGTTCACTTGCTCCAAGAATACTCAAACGTATTCTTTAATTGAATTGGAATCGCATGAATCCCTTAAAAATTGTATTTACAGGACCTGTTGGCTCAGGAAAAACCTCCGCGGTTGAAACTATTAGTGAAGTACCGGTGGTACAAACTGAAGTAGTACCAACAGACACTTTAAAAAATAATAAATCACTGACCACAACGGCAATGGATTATGGTGAACTCACTATTGATACGAACCAAACTCTAGCACTTTATGGTACTCCAGGACAAACACGCTTTGCGTATATGTGGGATATTTTATCTAAAGACGCTCTTGGTATCATTTTATTAGTGAGCAATAAAAGGCGTAAGCCCATCGATGATTTATGTTTTTATATTAATCATTTCAAATATCAAATTGAATCATCAACAGCCGCTTTTGGTGTGACACATTTGGACAGTTTTGAAAACCCTCAATATGAAATGGAAAAATATTATGCTTTTTTTGATAAAAATCGTTATAGCTTTCCATTATTTCCTGTTGACACACGGCAACGTTATCACGTTAAAGTTTTAATCGAGTCATTACTATCTATGTTAGAGATTGGTGACTAGTTTTTTCTTATGCTAAAAGGAGATAATGCGTTGAATATTTTGCGAAAATCTATTTTCAATTTTGATAAGCGAAAAATTAAAACTACGCTTCTTTATGCAAAAAAAAATAACGATGTCATTGATACTGCTGCTGTAATAACAGTCGATGGTTATTTAATTGAATCCACTGACCTTATGTTACAAACGGCAAAAAAAATAGCCTCAATGGGTTGCTCTATGGTCTCGTTGGCCAATACGATGACCCAAGAATTAGCAATGGGTAATTGCCGAAATTTAATTTTGGAGAATGAACAAGGCATTGTTGTCATGATTCAAATTAATGAGCAATTAATTTTAACGACTATGACCCGAGATACTTATGCTTTAGGACTCATTGTTGGTACAAGCCGTTTATGTGCTGATACGATAAGAGCAATACTCAATAATACGATAAGGAGTTAATTATGGGTGATTTGAAAGGGGTTTTACGAGGAATTATCGATGATGTTGACGGAGCCGTTGGTGCATCAGTAGTCGATTTAACCACAGGCCTTTTATTAGGTACGGCACATCGTGTTCCTTATTTTACACAATCGTATCTTGATGCTGTCGCAGCTTCAGCAGTTGACATGTTCCGAGGTAAAACAGTCCGCGCCGTTGAGAAACTTTTAACTTCAGCGCGAGGTGAAACGGTCGAAAAATCTATCAAAGAGATACAAATGTCTACCGATAATACTTACCATTTCATGTCTATTCACCCTAGAAAACCGGATGCTTTAGTGGTATTAATCACCACGAAAAAAGCCAATCTAGGAATGGGATGGGCATCTGTGCGTAATGCCATGTCAGACATCGAGAGCTATTGTCCTTAATACTTTTTAGAATGTACTGGCATAGTCTATAGCTATGCCATAAAAAATTTTAACAGGGATAGTTTGTAGAACACCTCAGGACGTTATCAAATATTATGAGCTCTCAGTTTTTTTCTGATGTCCATATTGTGGGGACACTATCTAATACCTTTTTTACATCTCAAGAATTTATTTTGCACGCACTATCATTCCCGTGCCAAGAGCTTGAACAAGGTGGCGAATTTACAGGAAAACTGCAAACGCAAGTTTTTTTACATAAAAACGTTATCATCAAGTGTAAATTAGAGCTGAATTTTTCTTATGAGGCAGCCTTAGCATGGACAGAAGCTACATTAGCGAAAGAAACTCTATGGCGGATTCATCATCCACAAAAAACGTGGTTTATCGTTAAATATGATAATTTTTTTATACCCGGTAATGCCACACCTTATATGTTACCCTTACATATTGCTTTAGGTGTCATGCAAGCGGAAGATTCTAGAAGAATTTATTCAAGAAAAATCATTACTGACATTTTTCAACAGTTGTTTGAACAATATTTTCGCTTTGTACAAGCGACTCAAAAACGTCAAGATGAAGGTTTATCAAATTTTGGCATTGATCACCAACATAAACTTTTCTATTTAGATGATGATATTTACCTATGGGACAATTTTACGACTTTTTCACAAATGCTGGGCGTATACTTACGCTCCCTACCTCACTTAGATCGCATAATGGTCCAAATCATCGCATCTTGTTTAACGACATCGATTAATCGCTTTTCTAAACAACCCAAAAATCATCTAAAGGTGTTAGCCAATTTACTTGGAGATATTTATATTGGTATGGATTTAGAGCCTCATCTGAATTGGCTGATTACAGAATTAGAATCATCTTCATCCAATACGAAAAATACCGCCAGTCAATCATATTTTTCATATTCAAAAGAAGAGCCTTCCTCAACTTTACTGGCTGTTATGGCTGATATACACAGTAATTTATATGCGCTTGAGGCAGTTTTAGATGATATGAAACATCAAGCCGTGGAAAAAGCCATTGTTTTGGGTGATATCGTGGGCTATGGACCTCAACCTCAAGAATGTATACAACGTTTGCAATCCCAAGATTTTACTGTTATTCAAGGTAACCACGATAATACCGTCGCTTCTGGCCAACACAATCAGTATTTTTCAGAAAATGCACAACTGTCAGCGCAATGGACACATCAAATCCTTTCTGAAAGCGATAAACGCTGGCTTGCCACTTTACCCCCCATCATAAAAATGGGCAGAAACTGGTTTGTTCATGGCGCTCCTATGGATCCCAGTTATTTCAATGCTTATGTTTATCATATGACTTATGAAAAAAATATTAACTTTATGCGCGAACATAATATTCTACGGTGTTTTTATGGACATACGCACTTACCTGGCGTTTACGCAAGAACTCAAGATGGGATAGATGAGCTTCACCAAAAAGAAGATATCGATTTAAATGCTTTTATTGCGAGCCTAATTTGTCCTGGCTCGGTTGGTCAGCCGCGTAACGGCCAATCTTGTGCGCAATACCTGATTTGGCATCAAGCAACCGATAGTGTCATCTACCGCAGTGTTGAATATGATATTGAAGCAACACTCAAAGCTATGGATAAGCAAGGCTTCCCAACGACACTAAAAGCTTTTCAGCGAAAACTACTTTTGGGCAATGTATAAACTTTAAACCCTCAAAGGTAAAAGTATTTTGACATGACTGGCGTCTCGTTTTTCATTCATTGGCTCATACACTGTTAAATTGTGATGCCTATCAAGTTTTCTTTTCAGGTTCTCGTCATAAGCCATGAGCATATTCTTGCAACTATTGAGTAATATTACCATTTCTCTTACTCACAACTCATATTCTATGGATTTTTTTGTTACTATCGTTATGATGAAATTAATTGATGGACGTCTATTGTTCACGTGAAGGGTATATGATGAAAATGACAATCAAACCAGCAACCAAAAACTTCTTAAGTTTGAGTCTATTAACGCTTTTGGTGTCTGCCTGCGGCGGCGGCGGCAGTAGCAGCAGCTCAGACTCAGTCGATACTTCAAACACTAACTCAGGCTCTACAGATGATATTGTGTGGGTAAAAGATGATTTTGCACCCAAAGAGCAATTTGCCAGCCTTTGCGAAAACCCTAGAGTGGGTGATGACTTTGACGATGTCCAAGGTAGTACATTAGCAGAAAAAATGTGGCTTAGATCTTGGAATGATGAAACTTACCTTTGGTATCAAGATGTTGAAGACGTTGATCCCAATCCATTTACTTCTCCCCAATCTTACTTTTTAGAAGCTTTAAGAACTAATGAAGTTTCTCCTTCAGGAAATCCAATTGATAAGTTCCATTTCATTGAAGATACTGAAGCACAAGTTGCTCGCACGTCGGGTGTAGAAGCCGGTTATGGTGTACAATGGATAGCTCTTTCTACCAGCACACCTCGAGAATACCGTGTGGCTTATACAGAGCCTAATTCACCAGCTGCAGAGGCGGGACTGCTTCGTGGTGCACAAATTGTCGCCATCGACGGCGTCGACTTTATCAACGGCACAGGTGAAGAAAATCTCGCTATCCTACAAGAAGGATTATTTCCCTCAGATATCGATCAGTCGCACATTTTCACTATCAAAGAATTTGGCAGCGAAGAAGAAAAAGAAATTACTTTGGTCTCGGAAGCTGTCACTATTTCGCCAGTGCAAAATGTTGATGTTTTAGAAACGGCGAGTGGCAAAGTGGGTTACATGCAATTCAATACATTCATCAAAGTCGCTCATGATGATCTAATTGAAGCATTCCAACGCTTTGAAACAGAAGCTATTTCAGATTTGGTATTGGATTTACGCTATAACGGTGGTGGTTTGTTAGCCTTAGCCAGTCAATTAGGTTATATGATTGCGGGTAGCGAAGCGACAGCCGGTAAAACCTTCTTCCAACTGCAGTACAATGATAAAACCGCAAGCGATAACCCTATCCCGTTTTATAGTGTTGGTATTGACTACGACGCCTCTGTATTGATTGAAACACAACCTTTGCCCAGCGTTAATTTAGAGCGTATTTTTGTTCTAACAACCGATGATACTTGCTCAGCAAGTGAAGCCATTATCAATGGACTAAGTGGTATTGATGTCGAAGTCGTACAAATTGGTGGCACTACGTGCGGTAAACCCTATGGGTTTACTCCTGAAGACAACTGCGGCACAACCTATTATACCGTACAATTTAGAGGTATTAACGATAAAGGTTTTGGTGATTATAGCGATGGCTTCTCACCTGAAAATACTCTAGAGAGTGTTGGAACCACTGTGAAAGGTTGTTCAGTGAATGACGATTTATCCAAACCTCTTGGTGATGCTACCGAGCAGCTGCTAGCTACAGCTTTAACTTTCCGAGAAACGGAAACCTGTCCTACACCAACAGGTACTGGGATGAAGTTTTTACCCAGTTTAGATGCCAGCTCAGCATTGTTAAAAAGCGATATTCTTCTACAAGAACCTAACGCTTTCTTCAAAAACAATCTCATCCAAACCGATTTACAATAAAACATTTCCTACATGTAGCCCGCTGGCAAGTCCAGCGGCTTTCACTGCTAAGAATAGAGATCATGAAACACACATTATTTAGCTTATTTGCTGTTTCTTTAACAGCCTGTCAAACCATGCCAGACCAAGAACTTCAGCCTGCATTATTAACAAACACAACACCTATTGCGATAAAAGAAATTGAAGATATTATTTCTCGCACAATCAATAAGCCAACACTGATAGGTAAAGATACTTTTTTAAAAAAATCCATAGTAACGATTGAGGGACAGTGGAAAAAAGGTTTCAACAAACCAAACACAGATACCTTGACGGTATCTAACCCATCTTTAGCTCAGTTTTTTTTAAAAATGGATGCTAATAAGCGTTGTTGGCTACAACATAAAGAAACAGAAAAAACCTATTTACTTAAACAAGCAAACTGTACACTAGCAGAATAAGCTTATAAGATACCAATGAACTTGCAGTAATAACAGCCAATGAATTTTAGGTACTAAACATCAACGAATGACTAGCACCACACAACATTATTACTGCAGTATTTCAACCTGAGTTCGTATTGTTTCTGGGCCTTTATGTTGGCAAAAATTGATGGTTGCCAGGATAGCTACTATTAAAGATGCTAAGAGTAATCGTCTTGTAGAGCTGTTTTTTTTCATGATGACACCTGAATAAATTTTTTTGTTTAAATGAATATTATTCACACTATTCAACTTTAACAAGTTATTAAAACACATCCAAAGTAGACTATGCGATTAGAAAAATAGGTTTGCTGACAAGTGTTCCGAATTTGTTGGTGCTGATTGTAATACCAATAACAATATATGTGCTTATCGTGCTTTTAATAGCGCGGGCTTAGAAATTGGCAAAGTCACCTATCAATACGAAGGTACTGCGATTAATCCGCCAAGTGCTGAAATAGGTAGTCCTGATGATACAGTTTTGTATATTTCCTGGACGTTTAATGATTGGCAAACTACTGAAGGTTTATCACTCGCTACTTTAAAACCCTTGCCGATGTCGATGCGGTGCTTCAATTCTACCCAGATGCCATTACTGCTCGTGTTATCATCCAAGATAACGATATAGTAAGACAATTAACTGGCAATACTCGGGTTATTCCTCAGCAATAAGCAAGAGATGTTTACGTATTACCAATACTCAAGGGTTATTTAGACAGTTTTATGCATCATTTTCGCATTTAATTAACGGAAAAACCCTCAGTTCATACAAGCCACAAAATTTTGTCATCACGCTTTTTTATAAGGCAGCACTCAGTTTTTCCAAATCTTCAATTTCTAAAGGTTTAACATAATAGTCACGAACAAAGTTATATTGTTCGCACTTTTCACGATCTCGCTTTTGCTCTGAAGAAGTTAACATGACCACCACTACCGCAGATGTTACTTTTTCGGAGTATTCACTCAGAAACATATGGCCATCCATACCCGGCATATTAATATCAAGAAAAATCACATCGGGCTGTTCTGTGCAAGCGGCTAAAATGGATAAGGCTTCTTCACCATCGGATGCGATTAAAATGTCGATATTTTTATCAAATTCCTCGATAACATATTGAGTTGCAATCTGATCAATTTCGTTATCTTCTACAAGAAGAATCTTGCGAAGTTTATTCATGGTTGTGTTCCTTTTTATATTTTGGCATTTTGATTGTAAATTTTGAACCTTTAGTCAGTGGTTTATAAAATATGCTGCCACCAAAGCTACCCTCTACACACTTTTTAACCATGTACAAACCCAACCCGGAACCAAAAGCTGTTTTTGGATGAAAACGCTTAAACATAGAAAACACATATTCTCGATGTTTTTCTGGTATACCAATGCCATTATCACTCACTGAAAAAACAATACCATAAGCTTCTTCTTGCGCACTTATTGTCACTGAGGGATTGTCATGCTCATAATCTTGATATTTAATCGCATTGGATAATAGATTTTCCACAACGTGCTTCATGTGAGTTAGCGGCGCTTCAATCGGTTTAGAGAGTTTTTCAAAATCAGTATAAAAATTTATCCGAGAAAAACCTTCCATATTTGATAATTTTTGCAAAAGCGATTCAACAAGCTTTGGAAAATCAATCTTATCAGTACAGGATGACGCATGTTCTAATTGTGTCATTTTGAGTATGTCCATCACTAAAATTTCTAACTCACCCAGCGAGCTGTCAATTAATTTTAGGTAATGAGGAACATCGCTCAGCTCATCTTTTGCTAGTTTTTGCATGATGATATTCACCAAACGACGCGATGAAACTAGGGGTGAACGTAAATCATGTGAAGTACGATAAGCAAATTCTTTCAATTCTTCATTAGCGAGTTTTAAAGCAACCTCTGTATCTTGTAACTGCGTAATATCACGGCAAACGCACAACAGATTCGGTTGACTCTCATTATTAAGAAACCGAATTTTTTTGGTTAAAAGCGTACGTACCACACCTTCTGTATTTTCTACAGTTTCAATGATTTCAGATTCACCCGATGCTAATGCAAGTTGATCTTGCGCCAGGAAGGCGGCTGCATCTTCCGGTATAAATTCTTCAGCGGTTGTAGTACCGACAATATCTGCCAAGGTTTTACCTGGATAAAGATCGAGAAAAGCATTATTGGCATCGATAATTCTTGAATGTGCATCTTTAACAAAGATCAAATCAGTATTAGCATTAATCAATAAACGATAAAATTCGTTTGCTTGACGCAAATCACTCTCAACACGTTTTAAGGCAGTTACGTCGGTATGTGTTCCCACCATACGAATAGGTCTTTGTTGCTCATCCCATTCAACCACTCGGCCACGACACAGTACCGTAATCGTTGAACCATCTTTATGACGATACCTGGCTTCTTGTCGGTAAGGATATTCACCCAAGGTTTCAACATGTTTAGTAAAATTACACAAGGCTATTTTGAGATCTTCTTCGAAGATCATATCTTGCCAAGCACTAGGTTTGTGGGATTTTTCATGAGATTGGTAACCAAACATTTCCCAGAATCGCGGCGACATATACTCATAGTCTTCTTGAATTAACCAATCCCAATAACCATCGTTGGTGGATTCAATCAGTGATTGATGTGCTAAACGCGTTCTTTCAAAGTCAGCACGCTCGTGAATTTTTTCAGTAACGTCTTGGAACACGCCAAAAACACGTACAACTTTACCTTGTTGATTTTTTTCGCATTCTGCTCGGGAATTGACATAACGCACTTCACCATTTTGGCGTAGTATGCGCAATGAAAAATCATAACTTTTTCCATGTTCTATTGCCATAGAAACATAAGCACTCACATGCGCTTTATCTTCTGGATGATAAAATTCAATAGCCGACTCGAGTGTTGGTGTGTAAGTATCTGGACTCAAGCCATGAATGCGATAGACTTGCTCTGACCAATACAAAACATTGCTCACTAGATTTAGCGACCAATGACCGATACCCGCCAGCATTTCTATCGGCATATATTTTTTTGATTGTTTTTCTTTTTCCATCACTCACTCTTTGAAGTTGATTTCTCATTTTACTACTATAGTTCCAAAGCTTTTTAAGAGTAATGAATTTAACTGAATTGTTCAATAATTTGAAATTCACCTAGATTGTTTTAGCAGTATTAGGCTTTAAAAGTTCAATTTTCAAAGGGCTTATCGTATCCAAGTGTACATCTCTTTGTGGGAATGAGATTTCAATACCTTCACGATTAAAAGTGTCATTGATAGACTTATGTAATTCACTCAGGGTTGTTAACCGGTGATCCGTCGAGCTGACATAACACCGTAAATAAATCATTAAACAGTTATCTCCAAAAGATTCAAAGGTTACCAAAGGCGTGGGCTCTGTTAACACACGCTCATGCGACATGGCAATTTTTTCGATGAGATGCATCGCTTTATCAACATCACTGCCATAGGCAATGCCTACTGGAAAATAGATTCTAACGACTGTATCTGATAACGACCAATTCAATAAACGACCTGTAACAAATTCTTTATTGGGTACTAAAAGCTCTTTACGATCCCAGGTTCTTATGGTTGTCGCTCGGATTTGAATTCGTGTAACCACCCCATCGGTATCACCGGTAGTAACAATATCACCGACACGTATAGGTCTCTCGAATAAAATAATGATACCACTAATAAAATTGGCAATAATTTCCTGCAATCCAAAACCAATTCCGACACCCAGTGCAGCCACTAACCATTGAATTTTATTCCAACTAATACCAAGAATATTCGATATCCAAATAAAGCCAATAATAATAACAGCATAATTAACTAACATTTTTATGGCATATCGCCCACCTGGTGTAACCTCTAGTTTTTGAAGTAAACTAATTTCTAACAAAGCCGGTACTTTTTGAGTGGCAAAATAAACAATTAGAGCGATCAATAAGGCAAACAAACCATCGCCTAAAGTAACGGGAACAATTTGCTCTGCATTATCCACGACAATAACCCGAGACCACAATTCATATTGATCAAATATCTTAAAAGCAGGTACAACAGATTGCCAAACTAACCACAAACCGATAAAAGCGACGACATAAGAAAGCACTGCCACTAGCTGCAGTGTATTTTGGTTAATGGTTTCTAAATCAAAATCTTCTTCATCGACAGTAACCTTTAAAGTCTCTTCTTCTGTTTTTTCTTCTTCTTGTTCATTTTTCAGTTGTTGACGTCTTTCCAATGCGCGTTGTAATGCAATTTTTTTAGACGATAGCGTTAACCAGCGTTTTGCCATGTGATAAAACAACACACCCGTTAATAGAACCCAAAGCGTGTAATAAAACTTTAAAATCAACTCATCAGCAGCATAGGTATAGCCGGCTAAACTCACCGCTATCAAAACTGACGGTATCAATATGTTTAATAATTGAAATATTCGCCGATAAATCGATTTGGAGCTAGGTTGCTTTGTATATAAAATGGAAGTTAAAACACCTTTGCTGGGTTCAAAAAGTTGGTGAGTTAGCCGAGCTAATATCAATGTTAACACCAAAAAAATACCAAGATGTACTGTACTCCCTAAGTAATTCGAATCCAATTGAAAAAAGAAGTGATGTAGAAAATATAAAGACAGGGGTGAAGTTGCTGCTAAAAAAACAATACGACGCATCTTATTAACTACAACTTCAGGCCAGAAAAAATGTCTAGCCACTAACCCTTGCGGAGCCATCATCGTATAAATACCTAAAGTACCAAATAATAAAGGTGCTACCAAAATAAGAGAAGATGACAAAGCATGCATCCAAAACAAATGGTTGTCATCACTTTTCAAACTCCAACCGAGAGTGACTAGCAATAAAGGAATCGGTGTCGCTCGAAACCAAGATAAGAAAAACACTAACAACGTATTGCTAAAGTTATCTTTACTAATTTTTTTGGTGAATTTTCCAGCATCAATCATCAGTGCCATAATTTTATTTTTCCATAGCCACTGGCAAAGTGCAAAAATAACGACTAGGCCAAGCACTATTTTTTCAACAGCGGTCAATCTAGTTTTTTGTAATAAACTCTTATCAGTTATTTCTTGCCAACGCTGCTGCCAAAACTCAGGAACTTCCATAAAAGAAGCAGAACTAAATGCTTGTGAATTACGTATCCACAACGCTTTTTCATTAATTAATTGATAGTAAAGCTCTAAAGTAGATAATAAGCGTTTCAAATGTAAATTATAATTATTTAATGAATTGATCAAACTGGTTTCTAAATCAATCGCCTGATCAAGCATGCTTTTACGGCTATCAAGTAGTCGTCTCACATTAGTCGACAATGCTAACAAATCTTCTTGTCCTAAATCTTCAAACAGCACTAACATAAAATCGTCAACTGACAATAAATTATCTAATTGTTTCTCATGATTTATTTGTGACAAACTCAGCTGAATAATTTTTTGATCATTCTCTTGAATGGTTTGTTCAACACGCGGCAAAGACGGCAATTCTGCCTGTCGTTTAAAGAGTTGCTGTCCAAAAACTTGCGTAAATCCGGCTAAATCCAATTGCTTTTTAATATTTTCGTATTCAATGGCCAAACGTTTGGCTTCTTGTTCAGTTGAGGTAACTTTGGGAGGCAAGGTATGATACCAATGACTAATCGTTGTGACATGCTCACTTAATATTTCATTGGTTTTAATCGCTTTTCTTAAAATGGGATGGTCACTCTCTCCTTTTGTTGCATCAATCACTGTTTTTGCTTGCTCAATTGAGTCTTGACGCTGTTTATCCAGTATAGCTTCAATCATGGCAATATGAGCTTCCCCTTCTGATAGAGCCGATGCATGAGTTTTAGCCACAGCAGAAGCGATTTCCAACTCAGTATTATTGGTAGCGAGTTCATTATTAAATGTAGTCAAGCGTGACTGTATCACTTTGAGTTCAGCCTGATTACTCCATAACTCAATCGTTTGTGAGCGATTCAAATCGGCTTGATTTTTAAAATTTAGAATGGCTTCTTCTAATTCGAGCTCGTGTGTTTTATCTTCTATAATCGATTTCTGAATTTTACTAGGTCGTTCTTTTAATGCTAAAACACGATTCTCTGCATTTTCTGCGACTTGTTTTAAAGAAGTTAATTCGACACGTTTGATAATCAGTAATTGATTTAATTGTTCAGCAGACTTATTGCGATAGGTATTTTCGCTCACTGTTTTTATAGCCGCTAAATTTTTTTCAGTTTTATTGGCTTCTTTTTTTAAGATTTTTGCAATATTGCGTTGGTTGTTTACCGATTGTTTTGTCTGATTTTGATACAATTGCCCCTGCTCTAACAGCTGTTCTATCACTTTCAGTTTATCAAATAAAACTTTCTGTGTGGCCTCCTCCAAAGCAGCATCAGACTCGATAGTTTGTCGAAAAGCATCGATTGCTTTGTTTGATACATCGGTTACTTCTGAAAAAGCTACTCTCATTGATGTGACCAACCAACAACTCATTAAAACAATAAGGAATAATTTTAATGGATTTTCTTTTACGTATATCGACATATAACCCCTATAACGCTTATATGAAAGTTGTTATCGTTATCATTCATAGCGCATGCTGCAAATTCAAAGAGAAACCAATACTGTGATGAATAAAGGATTTTTTCTACCTATTTAGTACCGTCATATTTTAGTGTTCAAAAATCAAGAGCGCTATGCTTTAAATCATCAAGACGGGTCAATAACAAAACTATCACAACTTAGCAAACGTTTTGTTAGCCAAAGGATAAAATATTGATGCTCGCTAAAGAGCAAATACTTTAGAAGAGCAAGATAGGAACACAAGAAATACTACCGAGATCCTCAGTAGTCAACCAAGATAAATTACAAATATTTTCCTTAAAAAGTGCTCGGCGAGATAAGTCTGTAATGAACAACACGACTGGACTGGTTAAAACCAACCTAGTATTAATATTTTTTTGCAATGAGAAAATACTGTAGCATCGTCAAAGCGTATTTTTGACCTCACAAACCTTTACACCGGTCAGACCAGTATACCGAGCTTTTTGCAAAGCAACCAATTGTGGTCCGACATCTGGAAGCTCTTGGGTCACTCCAATATTACAACGACTCGCACTACCAATTTTAAGAATGGTATATTTACGATTGGGTAAAACTGGAAACCAGCCCAATACATTACAGTTCATCGTGCCTCGATACGTTGAAAATTGCACAAAGATATCTTTGTTAGCGGGAATGGTTACTTCTATACGCGTGACCTCTTCACCCTCAGGCATAAGCTCCTGGCTTAACTGACCACAACCATCATTATCTTTCACAGCAAAAGCCACTCCAGAAGTTGCAACCCCCCCAAAAAATGTTTGAGAGCTTTTTGTTAGTGGTAAGACCAACGTGGCTGTTTCACCACTCGTCGGAGGAGTGTATTTAACGGCACAAGATGCTGACAAAAAAAAGAAAGTCGCCAAAATGAGTTTTTTCAACATGATTCAACCGCTAATTCTCTAAGAAAGTAACATGCTGACCTGAGTCAGAAGGCGAAATAACATTGAAATAACTATAGAAATCCTTGAACAAAATTTCAAATAACTATATGAGTAAACTACCGTTTAAAATTAATTTTTGCAAAATTTAAATGGTATCAATGGATTGCTTGATAAGTTCTCGAATCCACTGGTGAATAGGCATACCATCAACTTGCTTATTCCATACCATAGAGATAGTAAACGGAGGCACTTCGAAAGGTAGTGCAAAAATATCAATGTCTAGCGTTTTACTAGCGAGTAGCGCAAGGCGTTTAGGTATAACAGATATCATTTCTGTCTGCGCTATAAGATAAAGGAGAGAAGTAAAGCTTGATACACGAGCGACTGACTTTCTATTGTGGCCAATCCTTTCTAAAATATCATCGACAATAGTACCGCCATCTTTTCGCATTGAAACCAATACATGTTTGCTAGATAAAAAGGCATCCAACGTTAATCTTTGACTAAAATTTGGGTGATTTTTTTGTGCTATGCAAACAAATTCTTCACTAAACAAAGTTTCGTAATTAAATCTTTCTTCTTTTGCACGAACGGCTCCCATAGCAATGGTGAAAACATTTTCATCCATTTGTGCAGCATACCATTCTCGATCAAAAGGTTTTGTATACAAAAAGACACCAGGCGCTTGCGAATTCATTATGTCGAATACTTTTGAAAATAAAAGTGCTTCGACATAATCACTCACCAAAATAGTGACCTCAGCCGATGCCGTTTTCGGATCGAATATGCGGCCTATATTTATGGCATTTTCTGCGGCTTCTAAGGCTTTTCGGACATGAATCACAGCTTGCATGGCTATAGCTGTAGGCATCATACCTTCGGATGTACGAGTAAATAATTCATCATCAAAGAGGTTACGTAAACGAGTTAACGCATTACTCATCGATGATTGTGCTAACCCAATACGCTTACCTGCCTTGGTGACATTTCGTTCAAGCATCAAAGCATCAAAAACCACTAATAAATTTAAATCAATTGAACTGATATTTCTCATACCGATAGCATACATTCATAAAATACATTTCATCAATAAAAAACTTTTCATTAGTATGACCAGAAAGTGACAGATATTTGAAGTTTTAATTTTGAATTTCGAATAAAAATTTTTTTCGGAATTGTTCATATAAAAAACGACCAAGCAAAAACAGTCTATATTTTAGGGGAGTTAAATGATGTTTATATTTAACAATTATAAAAAATTTGGATTGTTATTGTGCCTTGCGGTAGTTTTATATCTCGTATTTTTTTCATGGCAACCGAAAACTCAACAACTTGTTGATAAAGATTCTCAAGAAGTTAAACTCATCAACCAAAAAATCATTACCACTCCAAGCTCTTCAGATGAGCAAGCGGTATCAACGCTATCCATGAGCAGCTCAGTAGGACTATCAAAGCCAATTAATCAACAAGATATTTTTTATAAATTAAAACAAAATCTTACTCAAGAAAAAAAACTAGAATATTTACTACTCATCGCACAAGATAACCCAGTCGCAGCTCTGGAGTGGTTAATGACTAATGATACGGCTAGCCCGTTATTTTTAACGCACTACGCTATGCTCAATCAGTCATACTTGGATAAAGATCCACAAAAAGCTGGGAAACTTCTCCTACAATTACCAGATGGCCTGTTACTCGATAACATAGCAAGTCATTACCTATCAGAAATTATTGAAGGAGGGCACATTGAAACAGCCCTGTTATGGTACGAGCAAATCGACTCAAAAAGAGACATTAAGCAACAACTCAAATCAGAATTGATGACACAAGTCGCGATGAACACCTCGTTAGATGAATTTATAACCATTGCTCAAAATTCATTCATGGACAATTATCCCTTGCAACAAATTCAGCAGAATGCGCGACTAGCTGGTCAACAAATTCAGGTTTCTGAATCATCAGATGTTCGATACGAGCAATTCATTGAACTTCTCGAAGTTGATTCAACACTGACTGGTCCACTTCTTCAGGGCTACATTAGCCAAGTTGCCCATCAACATCCTCTAGAAATTCAAGGTTGGATCCAAGAAATAGCTGACGAAGACCTTCAGGAACAAGCCGTATTAACATTGGCTTCTTACGACTTTTCGGAAACATCAAAACTTTTACTAGACACTTTACCCAGTAGTTCAGGCAAAACAGAAGCTGCGTATAATTTAGTGTTTAATGAAATTTCTCAAACCTTGTATGACTTGAAAATTACTGAATATGAGGTGGATACGTTACTCGACCATTTACCTTCGCTTGACGAAACTGAACGAGAGACGATAAAACAACGTATCCTAGAAAAGACGTAAAATTTCAAATTTATTATTATTGAAGATTAATTGTATGCCAAATAAATCCCTTATTTTTACTTTAATGCCACTAACTCTCGGTGTGATTGCTTTTTATAGTTTTTCCAACGAGGATTCCGCAACTCCTGTGGCTTCAGAAGAAACACATCCCGAGGATAATGTAGCTTTTATCGAATCCGCAGAAGTTGTTAATACTATTGAAAACAACCTCAACCAAGAGGAATCTGAATCACAAACGTCATTTGAATCTCTTTCTGAAGAAACGTCAGAAAGCGTTAATAAGATATCAGAAGTCTTTAATGACTCTTATCTCAAAAATGAACAAGAAACGGTTGCTACAACTGATGTATCACAAATATCAAGTGAGTCCGGTAGAGAGTCTTCGCTGTTTCCTGAAAAACGCGCCATTATTGATAATGTCACTCAACAAGTTGAACAATTGATTACCGAGATCGAAGCCAACAAAGATGACTGCAGTTTTGTTGTTGAGAATTGGAGTCATGGTATCCAAGATATTCAAGATGCCATGGCCAACCAATACGATGACTCTTATGAAGAAGATTCTGAGTATCCTCTGCAAGAAAGATTGAATGTTATTGCTGCTCTTCAACAAGAGCTCAACGGTAAATTGATTCAGTATACTTCTCGTGTATCACCGATTATTACGGCCTGTCAACAAGGTTCGCCACAATAAGAATTTATGGAAATATCATAACAAAATACCCAAAGCGATCCCAAAAGCTCACGAGGGTAAAAAAGGACCTGTTTTTAACACATTTATAAAGAAGGGGTTTTAACATGTTAAAAAAAATAATGACACAAAAAACACAATCACTTTATCGTGTTTCCTATTTATCCTTAATCGGCTTATTAAGTGTTTATGCACAAAATACCTTTGCCGATGCAAAACAAGTCAGTACAGGTCTCATGAAAGCTGTTGAAGTGCTCTCTGGAGAAGCCTACAGTGATTCACCAAGAAGTAGTATTAGTTATGATATTAATAACGCACAATGTCGCCTCGATAAATTAGCACAACATGATAGAAATTATGCGGTTGCTTACCAAGCTACTTGTTCTAAAGGCCAGGAACAGGCTTCATCGACGGTCATTGCTTATCGAGGCTCTGCCAACACCAATGAATTGTTAGATCAGTTTTTAAGCGCGTTGTTTTCGCTAGGCACTGGTGGCAATAAAGTAGATTCTATGCGTTTTTACTCACTGCCTTATTTCACCGATCGTTTTAATGCGGTTGCTGACTTCACCAAAAAATGGTTTGAAAATGACAAAGTCAGTCACAAAGTTTTAACGGGCCACAGTTTGGGTGGTGCCATTTCTCACATTGCTTTTTCGTCAACCAAAACAGACTACCCCATTAGAGGTATGAAACACACTGTAAGCTTCAACAGCCCTAGAGTGTTTGCACGTCAAGACGAGAGAAACGCTTACCGTGATCAACAAGACACACGTAAGGGAAAGTTTCTTATTGAGCGTTATTTTGATCCTGTGCAAAGCATTCCACCGCAATACCATGGTTTTAATTTTAGTTCGAGAAAAAGATATTCCGCTTCCGCTAAATTTTCTCTGAATCTCTTTGACAATCATGATAGAAAATACAGTAATGGCGATCTGAAAAATGCCGTTAATGCTTTCTGGCCACACTACAACCCTTCTGCTCAATAACCCATTATCGTTTTGAAAAATTTGTCAGTCTACCCTTATACTTTAGGGTAGGCGTCAATTGACTACTTTTCTCTCGTCTGTTCTAAATGTTTAGACCATTGACATTACATTGGATTTAACCACTGCAGGAAAGTCTTTTCTGCCTTGGAAATCAATGTCCATCGCATGACAAATGGCACTGTAAATATCGCCTTCTTTCATTAATGTTCCCGGAGCCGGTTCACCTGTTGTTGGATTAAACCCGTAAGTTAAAGCACTATTTGGCTCAACACCACCATACACACGATTACCATTAATAAAAGGAGAAATCAGTAAATTCCCATTATTTAAATCATGTCCAGAACCACCTTCGCTGATTTTATCACGACCAAATTCTGTCGCAATGTACACCATACTGCGATCCCAAAGTGACTGACCTTCAGCAAATTCTGTTGCCTTAAGCAAGTCAATTAAATTATCGACCATATTCATAATGCGACCCCACATCGCATTTTGTGCACCACGATGATCGAGGTGAGACCAATCAAAAGCCAATGGCGATGTCATAGCTTGCCCTTCCGGAGTAATGAAAGGTGAACCAGAGGGTGCTAACGTCACTACATTAGAGATCCCATTTTTCACTAGCAAATAGCTTAAAGCCGTTTGAGCTTCAAAAGAGTCGGAAGCTAGATTGGGAAATCTCTGTAAAAGTTCTTCGCCCTCTGCTGAGGCTACTAACCCGAAGCTTGCTAAAGGCTGACCATCGGGTGTGGTCTGCATCAATAACAGTTTGTTAATCAGATTTGCGCTTTCAATTTGTGGCTGTAGTGTATCTCTATAACCTAAATATTTATTCACCATTCTACGACGACTTAACGCTTGCGCGTTGTTACTTGCCGCTTCTAATTGTGCTCGGACATTCCGTGCTTTGGTAATCAGTTGCGCATTGGGTGTATTCGCTAAACCTTGGTATCCATGTGTAGAAAAGGCAAATGAACGTGCATCGGTGATCATTTCTCCCAATGCAGCCACGGGCAAAGTGTCATCTTCACCATTACCACCATAGCTATCACCCGCCATATTGCAACTTGGCAATAATAAGTCACTACCATATTTTGCAGCAACAGCTTCTTGTAGTGTACGCCCACCATTAATATTGTCGCCTGTTACTGAACGACGGGAAGCAATAAAATGATTAACACTACTCACTTCTTGAGTAAATACAGCGGCATCAGCCACATGTTTACTTAAGAAAGTGGCAAGATTATATCCATCACCTAATGGTATTGCTCCTTGAATTGAGTTTTCTAGCGGGATAGGACAACGTAAATTAGAACCATCGGGTTGTTGTATTTGATCTGATGTAAAAGTGTTATTACCCGTATTGGATTCGGTATCAAGGATTGGCAAAAAACTATCGATAATACTCGCGCCACCTGTAGCACCAAAAACAAAAAGAAAGCGCCGTTCACTGGCTGGTGCAATTTCCTCCTTAGCATAGACGGATGAAGTGCTCTGTATACCTGCAATTAACGGTAAAGCCGCAGATACTTTTAAAAACTGCCGCCGCTTATTTTTTGATTTCGACTGTTTAACCATAAGGATTACCCACTATTCAGTCTTGATAGTTTTTTATCATCAAGCACTAAATTTTTTATAAGAAAAGAAATTCCGTAGAGGTCGCAATAGCATAACAACTGAGTTTAGCGACATCGCTATTAGCCACCGTAGTTACCCCGTCAGCTCCAGTTACGATCTGTCTTAACACTAATAATTCTTCATCTATAGCATCTCTTCCCAAAATACGTTGATAAAGTCGTTGATTTTGTTGATCAACACTCGCTAAATAGTTGTTATCATTGGGTAACGAACGAGTCGTCAAATCATAAAAGCTAAATATCTTTTCTTGATCAATCGTTGCGTCCAATGCGATTTCATTGTCAACTTTTGTACTACAAGCGGACATAACCACACGATCGATTGCAATAGATGTCGTTGCAGAAGGTTCTTTTATGGGTTCATATTGTGAAAGCTCAAAGGGCTCATTTCCTCCTAAAGGAGAAAGATGAACACTGGCAAAACAATCCATGCTGCCTAATTCAAGACACATAGTCGTTTTATCCAGCGCTAAAGCTTGAGATAAATCATTTTGTAACGCACTGACTCTTTTCCAAACGACTAAACGAGTATCTTTTAATGCTGTACTTTCATTGGTGTTTTCTTCAGACGTGGTTGAGTCATCATGGCTTGGTTCTCCATCTTCGGGTGATGTCATATCTGAGTTATTGTTTTCTTCAGTATCAGGATTGGTTACTGCCGGTGAATCTAGGGTTTCCGATGAATCACCGCAACCCACCATTATGCTAAAACTAAACATCAGAAAAATACTGTTTGGATATTTCATTATTCACCTCCAAAAGCTGTTGTATCTACAATGCGATGAATCAACTGATTAGCAGAATAGCCCTCTTGAGGTAAAGCTCGCCAAAGCGTATTGAAAGTTTCCAACTCTGAACCACTCGGAGCTCGTCCAATGGCATAGTTATAAAAAAGTGAAACCAGATTTTTTTTAAATTCATCAGAATTAGCTGCTTTTTGTGCCCAATCCATTAAATTGATGACCGGTTCTCCAAATAGAAAGCCTTCGGCTTCCCAAGGTTGTCGCTCATCATCATATTCACCAAGAGGATTACCAAAAATCAAACTAAATTCAATTTCTATACCATTGTAAGTTGAAAAAGCATAAGCCAAAGGATCTAAAGTACTATGGCAAACGGCGCAAGCCGGTACATCAATGTTTTTATTATCAACGTCTCGAGGCTCACCAGCAATGGGTATCAAACCTTCTCCTTTGGCAATATCCAACCCTAGATAAGCACGATAGGCTTGTGCAGCGGTATTGCGAGGTAAATCTGCAAACATAGTATTCATGACTAAAAACCATTGAGTCGTTATCATTCCGGCACGACGTTCTGGTTCTAGTGGCTGTCCGGTTCCAATACTGATGGGATCTTGCAAAGAAAATGCACGCTGTCGACTGATGGTCCCTTCGACGACATCTCTGTCTTCATTAATATGATAGTCAGCCAATAACAAATCACGAGCATCGCGGTCATCAGTTAATATATGACTAAATAATCGATAATCCCAAGCATAATCAGCCAGTACAATATCACCATCGATACCTACAGTATTGAGTGGTCGAATTTTTTTATCAGCGAGACGATGTAACGCTTCGTTGCGCCAGAAATCACTTTGTAAACATTCAGTGAGCGCTGAATGCACGGCTGCTTTTTTGTCAATACTTGTATTAAAAGTTTTATTATCTTCGTAACTCGCCGATTGACCACAAAATAAAACATGAATGCGTTTAAAAGCCAGTTTAGGATTCCACACTAAATCTGGCTCTTTGAGGAAGCCATTACTTTCACCATCACCAGGGAACGTACCTTGATTAATTTCGACAAGATTCGTTTCTTGATCACCATCACTATCCACTTGTTCAATCAATTTAGCGCCTTCGGGTAAACGCCCATCAAATTGTTCTGATGTATAGATTGGTGTGAGACTTTGTAAAGCTTGAAATAAACTGAAGCCATAAGCATTGAGTTGCGGTGTTGCCGTATGACAAAAGTCACAGCCTACCCTTTTATTTTTACACGACACAGATTCCGGATATTTTTCACAAAATATCGTTGTTGCTGATATGGTTGCAAGTGCAGTTTGAAAAAAACACATAGTGTAAATCAAGAAAGAGTTCAGCGTTGCTTTAATGAGAAATCTTTTTTCCATCATTTTTAT
>JBCCZV010000060.1:0-22302 GCA_039187085.1 Pseudomonadota bacterium | reverse complement strand
GTTGAAATAATAAAAATGTCCAAATCCTAAAGAAGGGGAAAATAATGAAAAAACATCTAGGCATATTGACAGGTCTGTTGTTAGGTACATTAAGCATAAATAGTTATGCAGAAAAGTTGAAGGATGTAAAAAAGTCAGTAAAAAATCCACAAATGGCCTTAGTACAAGTCGCAACGGAAGTGAAACTCAACAATCTTTTATCTGATATCAATAATGCTCCATTACAACCTATGGTTATCACAGAAAAAGAGGCAAGCTTTATCAAAGTGCGTTTTGGTGAGTTTAATATTCCCGAAGGTAGTTATGTGCTGGTCAGTAATCCTGATAAAAGTGAAATCTATCGCTATGGCCCTAAGGTTAAATCACCTTTAACCTTTAACGCTGAGCAAGGTGAAGATGGTATTCATCGCTTTTCATCGATGTCGATCACCGGTGAAACCGCAGTGATCACTTATGTACCTGGTGATACTGTGTGGAATGAAAAAATTCATAACATACATGTCACTTCTTACAATCGTGGTTTTTCAACGGATGAAATAGCATCAACAAAAAGTGATGACATTGATCTCAGCTCTACCTGTGGGGTCAATGAAAGAAGAGATGTCATGTGTTGGGCTAATTCAAATCCGGTTGAGTTTGAGCGTACACGTCCTACAGCAAGGTTATTGCTTAACGGTAGCAGCTTGTGTACGGCATGGCGCGTAGGTCCGGATAATCTATTATTTACCAACAATCACTGTATCAGTAATCAATCTTCGATGAGTAGCCTAGAAGTGTGGTTTAATTACCAACAAACCAGTTGTGGTGGAAGCCAAACAGCAGCCATTACTAAAGTGAGTGGCGCACAGATATTACAAACAGATTATACCTTGGATTACACCTTATTTAGCGTTAATAATTTTGATGCTGTGAGAGGTTTTGGTCACTATGGTTTAGATGTAAGAACCCCATCTTTAGGCGAAAGAATTTACATTGTACAACACGGTGCAGGTAACCCGAAAGAACTGGCTATTGAAAGCGATCAAAATAGTGATGGGTTGTGTCGTATTGACGATGCCGTTGCAAATGGTAGAGGAACGAATTCAGACACCGGCTATTATTGCGATACTATTGGTGGTAGTTCAGGCTCTGCAGTGCTAGCAGCCAATTCGAATAAAGTCTTAGCTTTGCATCATTTCGGTGGATGTACCAATCAAGGCGTCAGAATTGATTTAATATGGCCACAGGTATCCAGCTTTTTTGGTGGCGTCATTCCTGTCGGTGATAATGGTAATAGTAACGCAGCCCCCGTTGCAGATTTTTCTGTATCTCTTAATGGGCTAACAGCGAGCTTTAATAACAGCAGCTCCGATTCTGATGGCTCTATTGTGAGTTATCGTTGGGATTTTGGCGATGATAGCAGCTCAACAGCATCTAACCCAACCCATACGTATGCCGTCAGTGGGACTTATCAAGTAACGTTAACTGTGACAGATAATGATGGATTAACGGCAACAAAAAATGAAGATGTTGTGGTTGGTAATCAACAAACACCTGTACCGCTGGTTGTAACCAATATCTCAGGACAAAATCAAGGAGATGTTGCAGTCTATGAATATCAAATTCCGGATGGCTATTCAGCTCTCGATATTTCACTTTCAGGTAGCAATGGTGATGCTGATCTTTATGCTCGATTGGACGGCATGCCAACCTATGGTTCAACAGGCATATACGATTGTCGAGAAGTCAGCACAGGTAGCAATGAATCTTGTACGATTAATAATCCTGAAGGAGGTACCTATTATATCGTGGTACGCACTTGGGAAGCTTTCTCGGGTGTAACCTTAAGCGCTGAAGTCAGATAAAAATTTCTTTTTAAGAGCTTTGGTTTTATCTGTTTAACATTGTGTTAATGGGTATTTAATTTTTTAGCGCTGTAAGACTTATCCTGAAAAGTTGAAATAAGCCAATTGCTGAAACTGGTGTTGCACTTCTCTCCAACTCTAAATCCGGAGAAGTGCAACAAGCAGCCTATCCGCCAATCACACCATTCACGATGGGTTCAAAGGCGACTAAGGTGTCTTGCAGTGCCTGATTGCCTAAGCCATTACTCGGGAAAGCTGTGGAAAAGTTTCCTTGCTCACCATGCAAAGCCATGTAGTTGAGAATAACGGTTTCCACCAATAGGTTGACGTTGTTGGCCGCTGGGGTGGCGGAGGTTTCGACGGAGGCATCGGGCCGCATAAAGCCGAGTTGCTGATGGCGGGCTTGTACTTCCGGTGTACCGCCCACCAACACCGGTCGTGATGCCGGGTTATACACTAAGAAGAAACTGCCTGCCGTGGATGAGTTATCACCCGTCCACTGGCCTTTACCGCGTCCATCCATCGTGTCATCAATCTGACCATTACTGGCAACGGAGCCGTCACTCAATACGTACATCATTAAAGGCACACCAACACGAGCGGCATACTCCAAACAGGCACCCATACAGCGCCCAGCACGCAAGTCTCGGGTTTCTCCGGTGCTGCGGTTGCCCGTATGATAATCAAATCCACCCATAGTGATAGTGCCGGCACCGGCAAAGCCATTCACCACTAATTTCATCACCGAAGCGGTTTTACGAAACTCGTTTTCGCCATCAAATTCTTCTTGAGAGAAAATACCGTTTTCGCCCACAATATCGGGGTCGAGCTCCGGGTTTAAACTGGTGGGGTCGCCAAAGCGATCCGCAATGTCGGCACTCTTCACATAGCCACAACGCATGAGTTCTTGAATGACCGTATCCGTGGTAACCTTATCCATTTTTTTGTCAGAAATGCGCTGAATCGATTCCATCACAGCCACGGCATCACTTTGATCCAGTAAACCAATCAAATCACCGACATCCACCAATCCGGTGACATCACTCGGCCTATCCACCTTAGTAGGGCGAACGGCAGCATCAATCATGCTGGCTGGAGACATAGAATTACCGCCAGAATCCGTGCTACGCGATCCAATGAGGGTGAGCAGAGAACCATCCGCTCCCACTTTATTAATACCGTACATTGGGTTGTGAGGGTTGTTACCCGTATCGTTATCGGAGCGTGCGGGGATGACGGCACCGTTAATGTTGGCAGCCCGAGTCACCGATAGCTTATCAAAAATGCCACGTAGGAAAGCACTGTCGGAATGAAAAGCTAAGCCCAAGCGATTATCAATAAAATCACTCAAGCCGGTTTGTGCATTGGTGATAGGTGGAATTTGATCGCCAGGAACACCGAGTTTGGAATAACCGGCAGTGCTTAAAAAATCCAATTGCCCGCCACCTTGTCCCACCAGCACATTCGAACCTGCAATATTCGCTCCACCGGCTAAATCAAAACAGATAAAAGGGATTTTACCCGCACCTTGAGTCGCGATGCCACAGCCAGCTTTTAACGCTTCTAAATCTGATGACAGCGCGGCTTGTGCTTCTAAAGGATTTTTAAACAAGCTATATACTGAGTGGCCCATAATACTGGCGGCACCGGTTAAAAAACCTTGTGCGATAAAATCACGACGTGTCACTGGACGCTTATGAGCTTCGTGCTTTAAAGGTTCGTTCAAACCATGAGTTTTAGGTTGACGCATTTTCAATTCTCCCGACGACGAAGTTATTGGACGATGACTACGGCACTGCCTAACACCGCCGCGCAAGTTGCTTTGGTGATGGTGGCGGTGCGGTCCGCTGCGCAGTTGACACCACAGCCTGCTAAGCCGTCTATTAGATTTTCTAATTCGTTACGCACACCATCGCTTCCTTCAATATCCGGTTGCGAGGTTAAATTACTGCCCAGCATACGATCCAATAAGGCGTTAATGACGGTATCTTTACCCGCTTGATTAAATGCTGTTGATGGGCTGGCAGTAAAATTAAAATTATTAAAATAGGTGGCTCTTAGACTGGTGTCTTCCACTAAGGCATTGCAATATTCAATGGCTAACTGTGTAATCGCCATTTGTTGTGCTGATAAAAACGAATCAATATCTTCGATCGTGGGTAATTGTTGTTTCACAGTATTAAAGGTTTGTGTCACTGCTGCATGAGTAATAGGTACACCGGTGACGTTTGACATGGTGTAATTGATTTCATCAAAAGTCCGTAAACCAATTTGGGGTCTATCCGGTAAATCAGCGGGTGTGGCATTGGGTGGTGGTAAGGCTTCGATAATCACATTGTCTTGATCGCCAAGCCGCTCAAAGCTCAAGAAAAATTCATCCGAGTCAGAGCCTTTGTCGATAGCGAGCACCGTGCCTAAGGGCGATAAGATCTGCCGTCCTTCGGCAAATTGCGCAGAGTTAATTTGCGTATTTAAACCACTAAAAGCTTGCCCAACCGTGGGTATTTTTCCGTTAATACCAATACGAATACCCTCCACAGGAATATTGCTGAAGGTAGCTGTGCTATCCAAAGTGACGGCAAAAGGTTCGCTAAATAAATAGCTGTAAGAGTCAAACTGACTCACTTCAAACACCACGTAGCTTTCATTAACACCAATGACATCACTGATACTAAACAATAAGAAGAATCTCTCTCCCACACCCACATCAAAGTTTTGCAAAACTTGTTCCGCAGTGAGTTCGCGATTATGAATGGCTACCAAACGTATCACGCCTTGCCACAAGCGATCACTAGACACTTCGTTGCCTAGAACGAAGGCAAAAGTATCATCCCAATCGTTTAGGTTGCCGCCCTCTATTTCATCCAAATCGCCAGTGAATTCACCATTGACATAAATACGACGTCCATTAATCGCACTGTAGGTTACCACCACGTGTTGTAAGGTGGCTTGTAATACTTCCGCGGCATCATCCGTTGATAAGGCAGGTTGGCCGTCGCCATCTGTCGTGGAACTACGATGTAAAAAATCATAATTGTAGAGGGTTTGGCCGAGTGTAAAGTTACGTGCCATGGTGCCAGCGGAATAACTGACAATGCGTGCAGGTCCTTCTTGGGTCACATTGGCTGGTGCAACCCAAGCTTCAATGGCATATTCGCCGGTGCTAACAATTTTATCACGTAATTTTTTACTGGCTGTTGTGGTGGCTTGGGCTTTGCCGTCTTCGATGCGAATACCGTAACCACCCACCCAATCCACACTGCCGCTCAATGTCAAATTCATGGAAGGCTCAACACCGCTGGTATCAAAAGCAGTGACACCTTGCCCGGTTTTAAATTCATAAAGGGCGATAACATTGGACTCATAACGACCACCACTGCTAGCAACAATACCATCGGTTAAACGTAAGGATTTGGAGACAACCAATTCGGGAGCGATCGCGGTGGGCGTAATGGCATCTGAGAAGCTTCGTACAGCCGCTAACATTTCATCACCGTTAGCGCTACAACTTCCCCAGCAATTGTGAAACTCGCTGCTTAAGCGCACGACCATTCTGGAACTGGCTGGTGAATCTAAATCAATTTTATTTCTGACAGCATCGTAAGCGGCATCGACATCCGCGCTAGCAAAAAAGGGCTTTTGTGCAAAGGCGGCATCATCAGAATGACACTCGGCGCAATAGGTACGCACAATAGGGTAAACGGTGCTTTGAAACAGTGCAGAGTCTTCAGGAAAAGATTTGCTGGAACCCGGGTCGCGCAGTGTTGGTGCAACCAATTGTATGGTATTACTTGCACTACTGCTACCGCCCGCCCAGGCGTTAATATACGCCGTAATAATATCTGCGCAGGCCGTATTACTGGATTCCCAGCAGTTATGGCCGCCACCGACTTTGGTGGCAAGGATGGATTCATTCGGTGTATTGAGATTTACAAAAGGGTTCACTTGGTCATAAGCCAAGTTGACATCATCACTTTGTACAAAGGTGGGTGATTGGCCATCGGTGCCGTGACACTGGCCACAACGATTCGTCGCGGAAAGATTATCCCAAACATTGAGTTTAAAATTGGCCACGTCTTCGTTTTGTGGTACCGGTCCTGTGTAAGTCAGTTGTTGTATTGGGTTGGTATTATCTAAGGCCACCGTGTCACCACCACTGCCGCAAGCGGTGATGAGTAAAGGAGCAACCATGAGGCTAATAAGTTGAGTGACTTGAAGGATTCGCATGATTTAATCCCCCATACAAAATGCAGCAGCCCCGGCAAAGATAGGCTTGAGCTGATAGCTATTTTGTTGGAAGGTGTCGACTAAAGTCGCAACTTGTGTTCGATCCGCGGCATTGCTGGGTTCTCGCAAGCACATGGCTTTAAATACCTTCTCCACTTGGCATTGTGCAAATTGTTCACTGTGTGCTAATTCTTGAGTCATGGTTTTGGCGCCAAACCCCGTGCCGGTGAGTGAGGAGTCCCAACCCAGGTTCGCATTAGGTCCTGCTCGCCAATAGTTACGCCATTCGTCGTCTGGCGTTTGAAAGCCAAACTGAAAGTTGTTGGCATTCACTAAATATTTGCGTTCCACGCGGGTCCCAGTCGTTTCATCCACCGTACCAGCGGCATTGTAAGAAATAAAACCATTATTCCCTTCCGGGTCGTTTTCAATATCCCGAGAAAAATCATAATAGGCATAAGCCTGCGCCATCGGGTCCATGCCAGCGTGGCAACTCAAACAATTATTGGTAAAAACGCGGGAGTCTCCGCCTGGGCTGCGGGTAACATCTTGGCGAATTCTATCGGGTGTGCGTGTATTGTCACGCACTTGCTCCAAATCGACACACAAATGATTCAGCAAGGTAAAACGGAACATAGCGCGATTAGTCCCATCAATGAAAAATGCTTTGGCGGACGCCCGTGATGTGATAATACCGGCAGTGGCATCAGCGGGTAAGCCGCTTAAACTGGATTGGGTTCGCTGTACGAGGGCGGTTTTTAAGCTAACGCCGCTTTCCTCCAGTGTTTCATAATGAGCGTTGCTATTAATCGCGTAGGCCGGTAAACCCGTTGTGTTACCCACATAAAGAATGTCATCATAAAACGCGGTGCGAAAATCAATGTCATCACGAATCACGCCAATCAGTGTGGCCGTGTAATCATTGAGAGGCGCAAAAACAGTTTGATCAAAATTGGTCCAAGGCGTAATCCAATTTTTTAAAGTGACATTGTAAAAAGCATCATCTTCCACAGCAATCAGCGCCGCCGCTAAGGTATTGCCCAAATCAATTTGCGCAGCCATGGCATCGAGAGTGCTTGCCGATGGAGGAACGCCAGCAATACGGTCATGGATGCGTTTGGCTTGCTCTCGAGAGCCAGCAAAAACCCATGAAGAAGCAGCGAATACAAGAAAACATAGAGATATTTTTAAAAGGTAATAGAATCGGGGCACAACAATTTCACCTCGATAGCAACCTGTGTTTGACATAACCCCATTCCTATGTGATAACCAAGACTAATCGAGTCTTCAGTTGACTCAAGCAAATTCACCACGTACAGACGAGCAAATAATGCGATTTGCGGTAATTAAATCACGTACCGTGGTTTATAACGTCAATTTTATTGTTAGCACTTCATATATAATTCATTATTATTATGTTACGTCAACACACCTGAGTCCGATAACCGTGTCTAACTGTTTGAATAATGCATAGATTAACGAACGCTGCCTTTTTTATTATAGCGTGCATTCTAGCAATAGGCTTCTGCTATTAATCAGTTGGTAACAATTGTTCGTCGGTCTAATAGTATCACTTTTTGTCTTGTCTCTTAAACTTTCAAATAGTAGAAGGAATAAGACGTTAAATGAGAAAATAACGCACTAGGTCAGACAGTAGGGAATGAGAGAATAGGGATTCGCAGCATGAATAACTTACGAAAAACCATTATGAATCATAACTATTTGGGCTTAATCCTACTCACAGTATTTCTCAGCGGTTGTAGCAGCACCGTAGGTACGGGCGATCAAGCGCCTGATCCGGTTGTTGTTGATCGTCCCATCGCTTATGTAAAGCGTACCGTTCCTCTCGATGAAAATGAGCTATTGATTCAAGAAGATCTGCGTACACCTTTTGAATTTAATCCTGGCGCGCAGCTTATTATACGTGAGCGAGCAGCAGTACAAGCGGCAGAGTTAGTGGCGACAGAAGGTGTATTTGCTGAGGGAGAGCTGTATGACGTTAAAGATCTCGAAACGTCTTATGACGGCCTCAAAGTCATTTTTAGTATGCGTGCCCCCGAAATTGAAGACGCCGATGACGATGAGCAACCGACATGGAATATTTGGGAGTATGACAACGAAACACAGATACTAAGACGGATTATTGCTTCGGATATCATTGCTGAAGAAGGGCAAGATATCGCACCTCATTATCTGCCCGATGGCCGCATTGTTTTTTCATCCACACGTCAACGCCAGAGCCGTGCCATTTTATTGGATGAAGGCAAACCGCAATATGCAGGTTTGGACGAAGATCAACGCGAAGAAGCGGCAGTTTTACATGTGATGAATGCGGATGGATCAGACATCCGTCAAATTTCATTTAATCAGAGCCATGATTTAGATCCTTCTGTTCTAGACAACGGCAAAATTGTGTTTACCCGTTGGGATAACGCGGGTAATAAAAACGGCATGCATCTCTACACGATCAATCCCGATGGTACGGAACTCTCAGCACTTTACGGCCTGAATAGCCATGAAACCGGAACCAATGACGCAGAAATCCAATTTATGTCGCCTCGCGAGCTACCAGACTTACGACTGATCACCTTGCAAAAAGGTTTCGAAAGCTTGCAAGCAGGTGGGGACTTACTTCTTATTGATGCCATAAATTTTGCGGAACATAATTACTCACTCGCTAATGGGGCGCTTACAACCAGTGATGGTCAGGTTTCGGCATCGGTCGGTGAGGTTACCACGGATAACAGTATTTCCATCGCAGGGCGGTTTAATTCAGTGTATCCACTTTACGATGGTAGTGGACGTTTGCTAGTGAGTTGGAGTCAGTGTCGCTTGAGCCGATTACTTGAAGGTGATGAGGAGCCCAGACTTTTACCTTGTACTGAAGACAATCTCGCCGATCTCGAAGCCGAAGAGGCCTTACCGATTTACGGCTTGTATATTTATGACATCGAAGCGCAAACCCAGTTACCTATTTTTGAACCTGAAGAAAATATCACCTTTACAGAAGCGGTGATTTTGCAAGAGAGAGCACTGCCTTCGGTGCGATTGGATGATTCACAAACCGATTTTAATCAAGAGTTGGCTGATCAAAGCGTGGGGGTTTTACACATTCGTAGTGTTTATGATGTTGACGGTGTCGATACCAGTACCGTGGGTATTGGTGTCTTGGCCGACCCGAGCCAAACCTTAGCGAGTGAACGGCCAGCACGATTTTTACGAATTGTTAAGGGCGTGCCTTTACCGGATGACGATATCATAGAAATTCCTGGCACCGCGTTTGGACGCAGTCGCGCTAATTTAATGAAAGATATCGTGGGTTATGGAGAGGTAGCACCAGATGGTAGTGTCAATATGCAAGTACCAGCCAATATTCCTTTTAATGTGTCAATATTGGACCAGTACGGGCGGCGAATTTCTCCCAAACATCAAACTTGGATACAGCTCAAGCCAGGAGAAAGCCTCACGTGTCATGGATGTCACGATGATGACAACAACATACCTCATGGCCGTTTAGATGCCTTGCCTACCAGTATTAATCCTGGTGCAGCGGTAGATGGTGAGATTTTTGTAAACAGTAATCCCGCATTAATCGCCAACCTGGGTGAAACCATGGCGCAAGCCGCTGCACGAATCAACGGCCCACCCGTTCCCAACTTAGGTTTGGTATTTACGGATAGTTGGACCGATGAAACGGTTCGAGCTCTTGATCCGGACATGGCTTACCTCTATGCTAATTTACGCTCGCCCGCACCAACCACCACCAATTGTCTCGATACTTGGATAGCCACCTGCCGCATCACGATTAACTACGTTGATTCGATTAATCCTTTGTGGACTTTAAATCGTGAAGTGTTTGACCTAGATGGCATTACCCTATTGCGAGATGACACCTGTACCGCTTGCCATAGCCCAACTGACGCCATGGCTGCAACCCGCGTTCCTGAAGCACAGTTGGACTTAACTGGCGATCCCTCGGCTGATGAGCCTGATCATTTGGTTTCCTATCGAGAGCTATTGTTTCCTGATAACGAGCAAGAAGTACTCAATGGTAATTTAGTGGATAGAATGATTCCGGTGTTGGATGAAAACGGCAATCCGGTATTTCAAACCGACAGTGAGGGTAATTTGATTTTGGATGGTGAGGGTAACCCTATTCCTTTGCTGCAAACGGTCACTGTAAATCCGAGCATGTCAGTCAATGGCGCTATAGCCAGCCCGAGGTTTGTGGATTTATTTTTGCCCGGAGGCACTCACGAGGGACGATTAACCTTGGATGAATTAAAATTAGTGATCGAGTGGTTGGATATTGGCGCGCAATACTATAATAATCCCTTTGCGGTACCACAAGACTAAAAGCTTGTGTGCCTATAGTAAAATGATTAGCATTCAAAACACTAACACCAGACAAAGAGGGCGAGATTATCTCGGCATATAACAAGCCACTGGGCAGTATTTTATTGGTTTTCATTCTACAACTTGGCTTTGTCTCGGCGGTTGTCGCTGAAGATGACTTTATGCGTGTAAAAGTCGTGACGCCTTTTTTGGATGTGCATACGGGGCCAGGCCGAGGCTTTCCAAAATTCTATATTGCGGAAAGAGGTGAGTGGCTGCAAGTGATGCAGCGAAAAACTGATTGGTTCCTGGTGCGGTTAGGCAACGGCAAAGAGGGGTGGGTGCATCGAGAAGCCCTACAACTCACGGTTGATGAAACTGGCGAGCCTATTAATATTGAAGATCCCTCACTACAAAGCTTTATTAATCGGCGTTGGGAAGCCAGCATGTTGTTTGGTGATTTTAGTGGCGCGAGTTCGTTGTCGGTAGCGATTAATCACAGTTTCACGCCCAATATTGCTGTTGAAGGCATGTTTTCACAAATGCTGGGCGATTTCTCTTCCAGTTACAAAGCGCACATTAACCTCGTACATCAAGCGTTTCCCGAATGGCGTGTTTCTCCTTTTGTCATGGTGGGAGCCGGTATTATTCACACCGATCCCAAAGCGACGCTCATCGAAACTGATAACCGCGATGATGAATTACTTTTGGTAGGTTTGGGTGTGCGGGTGTACCTCACACGCTACTTCGTACTACGCAGTGATTACAGGAATTATGTGATTCTCACGGATTTGAACGAAGATGAAGAAGTCGATGAATGGACGTTGGGTTTTAGTGTTTTTTTTAATTAAACCTCAAGACTAGGGTGAATAAGGCAAAATATGAACAAGGTTAATTTTTTGAAAAATGGGGTGCTGAGTCTTACAGGGTTGATGCTCTCTGGATGTTCATTATTGAGCTTTGACGGCGCATCGGAACCGCCACCGCCGCCAGAACGTGAACAAGACACCGAAGAAGCGATTTTTGAGCCAGAAGTGGCGCGTCAAACCTTTAAAGAAGATGAAATAGACACGGAAAACCTAGAGATAGGTTTGCGCTACGGCATCTTGAGTATTGAAGACTTTGAAGTTAACGAGATTGTTGCTGCGCAAGTGAACTATCACTTTATCGAAGATTTATTTTTATCGCTCAATTATGGCCAAGCAACGGCTGGACAGTCCTCCTATGAGCGTTTGAGCGGTGCCGCTCAACTGTTAACAGAGGACGAACGGGATTATCGTTTTTATAATGCTTCTGTGGGGTTTGATTTGTTTCCAGGAGAAGTGTTTTTTGGCAGTGACTATGCCTACAACTCGGCACTTTATGTCACCTTGGGAGCAGGCAGTACGGACTTTGCCGGCGATGAACAGTTTACCCTGAACTTTGGCTTTGGTTTTCGATTTGTGGCGACAGATTGGTTAACTTTACAAGTACTTATGCAAAACTATGTTTTTGATTCAACCGTATTTGGTGAAGAAAAAACAACGAATAACTTTGAACTGACGGGCGGTATATCCGTCTTCTTTTAGTGAAAACCGTGAATGTAAGGCAGCATCAATTATGAACGTGAATCTTATCAATACATTTCGACAGGCTTGTGGCGCTGTGTTTTTCGTGCTTTGGGCTTTCCCGGCCATGGCCGCACCTAACGCATTGCAAGGAGCCGCACCAGATTTTAAATTGTCCAATTTGCAAGGCAAAGTCAAAACCTTAAACGATTACAGAGGCCATGTTATCTTGCTAAATTTCTGGGCTTCTTGGTGTCCGCCTTGTATTGAAGAAATGCCCTTATTACAAGAATTACACACCCAATACAAAGATATGAAGTTTACCGTCATTGGCATCAACGTTGATGAAGATCCTGACAGTGCGCGTGAAGCGTTAAAAAATCTTAAATACAAAGATGGCAAGCCAGTAAAAGTCACTTTTCCCATTTTGTTAGACTCAGATAATAAAATCACGGAACGTTATAAAGTCGGTGCGATGCCTTCAACCTTTGTTATCGATAATAAAGGCAACTGGCGTTTTCTTCACAAAGGCTACAAGCCAGGATACATAGAAAAATACCGTAAAGACGTGAAAAAATTAATCCGAGAAAAATCGTGAGGCGTAATAGCGTGTCTTTCAAAAAGCCGGTGTTTTTAGTATGTGTTGCGGCCTGTTATTTGTCAGGTTGCAGTAGCATTAAACCTTGGATAAAACCTTACGAGCGTTACAACCTCGCCGAGCCGGTGATGGCTTTTGACAGACACCCTGTTGATGCTTCTTACATGAATCACGCTTTTCAAGCGAGAGAAAGTGCGCGAGGCGCTGAAGGAGGCGCAGGTGGTGGTTGTGGTTGCAACTAGGGATTTACAGCGACATAGTGTTTTGCCCTTTTTATTGTTAGGCTTTTTGTGTTTATTGATAAGTCCTCAAGGCAATGCGGTGGTTTTACCGGAAGATCGCAGCGATGCTATGTACCACCTCTATACCGGAGGTGGTGTCGATATTGATGGGCCCTCCATTCTTGTGCGCAAGCAAGTATTGGAAGAAGTTTCGGTAAGCGCCAACTACTACATAGATAGCATTACAAGCGCCTCCATCGATGTAGAAACCTACGCCAGCCCCTATACCGAAGAGCGTACCGAATACAAATTTGGTGCAGACTATTTACGCAACAAAACTCTCATGAGTGTCAACTACACCCAAAGTGATGAAAATGATTTTGAAGCCAAAACCTGGTCCTTTGGACTTTCACAAGATTTCTTTGGCGACCTAACCACCTTAACCATGGGATATGCACGAGGCGATGACACCGTAGGGCGTCGTGATAGTGATTTTGCCGAAGACGTGGATCGTCACAATTATAGCGTGGGTTTCAGCCAAGTGCTGACGCGTAACATGTTAGCGAATTTATCCTTAAATATTATTACCGACGAAGGCTACCTGAATAATCCGTATCGACGAGTGCGTTATTTGGATGGCAACGGTGGCCAGCAATTTCAAGAAGAAGTCTATCCTCGCACGCGCACCAGTACGGCAATCGCAGCCAGAACGGCCAATTATTTTTCAAACAAAGCAGGGTTACACACCGAGTTTCGCTACTTTCAAGACACCTGGGATATCCAAGCCTTTAACGTGCAGGCCAAATATCTTTATCCCATGTCATTACCTTTCTATGTGTTTGATCAAGCCACTTTTGAAATCTCAGCGCGCTATTATGACCAAACACAAGCCGAGTTTTATGCCGACTTATTTCCTTTTGTCAATGCCCAAAATTTTATGGCGCGTGATAAAGAAATGAGCACATTCAGTAACTATGCTTTAGGCGTAGGTATCGATTGGGATTTTGTGGCAGGCTTTGTAGAAAAGGGCAGTGTCAGTTTGCATTACACGTTTCGGCATTATGATTATGAAAATTTTCGTGATGCGCGCCTCTCACTGGGTGAAGACCCACAATTTGCACCTGGCGAAGAACCTTTTTATGATTACTCCGCCAGTGTCGTTCGATTATTTGTGAGTGTGTGGTATTAAATAGGCTTATCCCAACTGAGGGTTGATCAACTCACTAGATTTCAGTAATCAAATTATTTAACTCAGCCGACTTAAATACATCGGGTAAAACATAGAAATTAGATTCTATTTTACAATTTCTCGCAGGTGATGTATTGCTGGCAACAGGCACAATGGCATTGTCTGCAAATCTAGCGATTAAATTTGATTGTATAAAGGTTTGTTCAGTGAGTATGTTATTGGTGTTATCGCGAGTGGTTGCGCCTAATTTTAAAATGGATTGAGTCACATACATATGCCCATCAATTCCTATGTTGCCATATTTCACACCAATAATAGCAGCACCATAAACTTCTTCATCAAAAGATACACCGTGCAATAAATCACTCACACTTTTTGTGGTTCTAACTTTAACTCTTACATAGGCACCATCACACAAGGCCATCGACAAACCTTGTTGGCAATTACGAGCTACTGCATTTTCAATTCTTACACCGCAATTCACGCCTCTTACAGGCACTTCTCTAACAGGATGAGCGGCACTAAGAACAAATCCTCGATAACAGTTTTCAACATACATGCCATTCACTACAACTTCTGGAGCGGCATCTTGAAACACTTCAAACGGAGAATCCAACCCAAAGCCATAACCACAATTACGTGCTGTACAGTTAACAAATCGAATATTATCCATTCTTTTCGTTAAAGAGCCATACTGCATGGAGAAGGCTTTACCACCATCAATATAATTAGGTCCTGATTTTGCCAAATAAGGTAAATCAAAACAGTCAACATTTCTAATCTCGATATTCGAACAATTTCCTGTTATAGAAACACCATTAGAGCCCGCACCGCCTGTCCCGGTGAGAGTCGCAGTCAAGGATAAATCTCGTATCGTCAGATTTTTAATCGTATTGAGATTTAATACATCGGCTCCATTTTCAGTCGTCGTTTTAAGAATCGTATTCTTGCCATCACCATAAACAGTGATATTTCTATAGTCTTTTTCTCCTTCTAGCAAATCACCGGCACCATTAGCATTGGTATAAAAAGGTAATCTACCTCTTGAATTATAAACGCCTGCAGGGAAATAAATATTTTGTTGGTGATTACGGGCATACTTTTCTAAAGCGATAATCCCATCCAATTCGTCGGTATTGTCAGCACGTATACCAAATTGTCTAGCGCTTACCGTCCCACTTTTTCTCAAAATGGCTTGTAAATCTGCATGATTTAAATTGATGACACTTCCACCATCAACAGCATCATCGTCACTTAAAGTCGCATCAGCAATATCGTAAGTGGCACCGCCGCCATCACCTGCAGAGTAATAACCAAGAGTTTCTACAACATCATAAAGTTGAATGCTGGTGTCATTAATCATCTCTGCAATGCTGGGATATGTTTTGATTTCAGAAGTCGTATCAGCTTGAGCTTGACGACTTAACATAATACCTGCGGCACCTGCTACTGAAGCGCCAAAAAATTTTCTACGTTCCATAAAAACCTCAAAAAAATATTAAAAAGTAACCATAACGTTTTTTAAACAGAAAGATTTGACTTAATTGCAAAAAAACAAGAAAATTTTTTGACGTATGTGCACTTCACAGAAAGAAAATAAGCAATTCTCTTGTTTATGATGATCCTGTCAGCGTCACTTCTATTTCAACCAATAGCCAATGACAGTGCCAATAAAACCAGCACTGATTTTTTGCAACTCTTTATTCTCTGATAGGATAAGTGCATACCCAAAAAATACCAAAATAAAAAAAGTCACAATGACGGTCATGAAGATTTTTGTAAAAAATGCTATTTTTTTGAGAGTCGTTTCCCAGTGTGGGTTATTTTCAGGGTTCTTTCCTAAATCCAAGCTGGCTTGGCTCGTTGGACTAGCTTGATGGCTTGTTGAAGGTGTTGGTATAAAAGTTGTCATTTTGTTCATCATAAAGACTCCAAATTCGATGAATGGAATCAAGACCTTGATCAGTGATTGCTAGCGGAGAGTAGATTACGAGAGTGGCGAGGACAGCGTCTCGCCACACAAGGACTTTAAAAGACTTTGATAGACATGAACAACAATTCTATTGAAGGAACTATGGCAGTTGTAGCCACAGTAACAAAGCAACAGCCAATACAAAAGCGACACCTAAAAAGGGTTTATGTCGCTCCCAACCTAATACCGATGCTAAGGCCATGGCTATCTTTTTTTTCTTCTCATCCTTTGAAAGCCTTTCAATCATTTGATTTTGCATTTCACGGCTTTGTTTCAATGCCTCGGGAAGAATTCCTGTGATAGCTTCTCGTGTTTGTGGAAAACGTCGTGTGCCTATGGGGATAGAGATACTACGTGAATACCAGGATACACTTTCATTAGATTTATCCAAACTGATAATATCAATGGTCTTATTGTGTAAATTCTCTAACCGCTTCGCTTCTCGTTCTTCTTTAAATCTCTGAATAGCGATTTGTTCCAGGCTATCGAATCTATCGAGGATAAGGCTCTCGGCTTTATAGGCTAATCGGGTCGAAGGAACGGTATTTGCGCCTTCAAGCCATTGGCTTAGGGTGGTTTCGACTGGCATTTGAGGACGTTCAGTATCAATCCAAACCGTGAATTTTTCCTGATTGATAAGGAGTTTTTCTTCGCCATCTTCTCGGCTTCGGCGTTCTCTGATATAAACAGAATAGAGATATTCAGCCATTTTTTCCCGCTCCTCGTTAGTCAAGGATTGGATGACATATTGAAATTTTTCATCAACGACTTCAGGAGCAAGACTGGATAATGAAACTAATGCCACTAAAGCGCTCTCCCTTACGATGGGATGATGCTCTTTATCAAGAATTTCTTCGACAAATTCGAAAGCTTGATGAGACGTTAGCACGCGGTTTTTTGAATAATCCAGATAACAAAGTGCACCCAAGGTGACCGATAAAAAGCGAATACGATAGGTTTTACTATTTTTATCGCGCTCTTGCGATTGTCGGCTCAATGCTATTTGATAATCAAAATAGGCTTTTAAAGCGGTTGGAGAATGAAATTCACCATATGATAATGCTTTAGAGATAACGTCATCTGAGAGAGCGGATTGTGTAATAAAACGTTTTGTAAAGGTTTGTGCTGTGGGAAAGTGATGCAAATAAAAAGTCGGCAAAAAATAATTACCTATATAACGTTGCACGGTTTTGGATGCCGAGCGCTGTAATATTTTTTTGAACAAATCCAGTAGATTGTCGGGTAGCTTGTCCGTAGGAATTTGACGAAAAATTTCTGTGATCGTCAGTATAATCGTGGCTTGTAAATATTCTCGGGCTTTGTCGCCACCTTTGTTTTTTAATTCAGGAAGCAAAGATTCAAGCCGTTCCTTAACAATAACGCGATGATTCCAGTTATCCAATAATTGTAAAATAGCATCGGTATCCGAGTTTTTGTAAAGTAGGGACAGTGTCCTGGCCGCTGTTTGGCGTGCATCGTAAGAATGTATACTTAAGATATGGAGTAAAGGCGTTTCGATAGCGCGGAGTTGTTTCTGACCCATCCAAGATAAGTAAGATGCAATATCTTGTCGAATGGCACTTCTGTAGACTTTGCTTCCATATAAAATATAATGAAATTGGGCTTTGCCTTTAACCGAATCTTCGATAGTTTTTACACAAAAAGGCAGCAATGCCAGTAAATAACGGCGTTGATTATCCCAGGCATGATTTAAAAGTCGTTTTGGAATTTGAAAATTAACCGCCTCAATCTTTTCAACACCGGAACCAAAATTTTGAACAGTAAAATATCTCTCTAACAATTTAAGATGGCTATGATCAAAGATGGCTAATGAGCCCTGCATGGGACGCCAAATACCGATCACTATCGAATTGGCCAGCTCTAAGAGCTGCTCAACCGAAACCGAATTAAAAATTGAAGTGAGTAAACACAGCAATTGATCTTGAGGTTTTAAATTATCATACCAATACAGCAATCGATTGAGTTTATCATTGATTTCTTCAGCAAATAGCTTAACATCTCTAAATTCTACCGGTTGCGACAGGCTGGTTACGGCGATATTCTCAATAAATTCCTTAATGCTGTCAAAAGACCCTAAACTTTCGCATAAATGGATGAAATGTGTTTTTTGGGGGGATATTTGAGCATCTAAGTTTTTAGGATGTATTTTATGATTTTTTTCAAGGTTAGAAAAAGTATGCTCAATAAACTCTCTTCGGTATTCAGGGGCGAAAAGCTCACGATAACTGGGTGTTTCAACAATAATTTGATTTGAATCCAGCTTTGTTTGCCAGACTTCCGTATTAGAAGCGGTGGTAATAATAATTTTTCGCGAGGCACGACTGGAATCAAGCAAGCTAGAATAACTGTTGAGGAGAGTTTCTGGCTGTAACATGGGTAGAATCACAACGCCGCTTTCACACTCATTCTCGATAAGCGGAATAATACCGCCCTTGACGTTATCGAGCCCTTTCCATTCATAAATTTTGGCAGCAGTATGACGATCTGAGTCATCTTCAGTAATAGCGAGTATGGGCATAATTTGCCATGCTAGAGTTCTGGCTAATTGATCCAGTTGATCGATCTCTCCTCCGAGAAATAACACGCCTTTATCAAGCAGTTTTTCTATAAGTTGGGTTAAGTCAGGCTTATAATGATACCAACTGCGAACGGTGGGAAGAGCGAGCTCAGAAAGTTCAACAAAAGATTTTTCGTGATTAACGGCTTTGACATTGACAGTGACATTGCCATGAAAATTGGAGCCGGATGCATCGATACTGTCATGATAATTTTTAATCTCAGAGTGGCTATCTATCTCGACTTGTGCTTCTTCGTTAGGGTTTTCTACAACAGATTCTTCGGTCGTCATGGACGCATCTCCATTTTTTATGAATGTATGGTAAAGATATTTTTTGCGATAATTTTTATGTTCTAGGGTTTTTGGTATTAAACTAGAGACAGTATCCTAGTGACATCTAATCAATGGGCTAAAGCCTTTAAAAACATTAGCGTTTAAAATGTATATCGCCTTTAAAGGTACTCCCTGACATATCAACAGAATGGTCATGATAGGTTTTGGTTATCTGGGTTGCAGGAGGCGTATGGTTTGACTGAGTGGCATGTTCCAAATGTGATTTGAAATCATCATTGGATTTTTTTACCGCAGTTAATAATCTAAAATACATATCATCACTTATTTTTTTAGGAGGATCATAAGCATTACCAGGCAAATATCGTTTGAGTTGTTTTTCTCCTAAATTGACAATAGAAGTCATTCTTGATACATCAAGACCGATGTTTCTCATCTCTTCAAGAATATACAAAGCAAAGATGTTTTTTATCGTATCGTCACTTAAATCAACAATCATGGTGTTCTCCAAATAGAGTGATTTTTGAAAGCGACTGTAAAAACTAGATGCTCAAAAACTTTCCAGCATTGAATTTTTTTAAAGTGTCAGGACGCAAAAGTGTCAAAAACAAGGTGAAGAATCGCCTTGTTTTTTGCAAATCTGTCATTTGAAATTGAAATGCAAGATTATTATACAGTCGCCAGTTTTGACATTATATTTTCAAAATAGCTTGCTCAATCAATAGACCAAAATAACTAATTATTCATAAAAATAGCTTTTTTAGGATGAATAAATGCAGAAATGATAAATAATACAAAAGGTTTGAGAGAAATGTGGTGGAAAAATTTACTAATAAAAGTGAGTGGTTATGAGAAAGTCATTCTTGATTTAAATCGCTTATTACTGGCTGAAATTGAAATATATTTTAAAGTTTACCGAAAAAGTAAGCCGCAATCGTGAATTGAAACCAAGTCACAATGAATTTTTTTTGCAGACGCCTTCCAAGATAACCCATCAAAAGCATATTAGGGTTTGTTTTCGGTACATCGCTGCTTATGCTTAATAGAGCTTCTTGATTTCGACGGTAATCTTGTATCTCAATACACTATTAAAAACTCAGTATAAATTCAACTGTCTCACCTCAAAGATAAGCCTGGTCTGTTAAGGATTGGCATATGGCATAATTTAAGTATTGTTACAAGCCTTGACATGATCTTTTCAAAATACCCATTTTGTATCGTTCATAAGTGACGGAATGATAAAAAACACAAAAAATCTCTGTCATTTTTTTTGCAAGTTTTTCGTGAGTTTTAAGCATTTAGCGAAAAGTCTTAATTTTTTGAGCGGAGTATTTATGTCTCATTTGCGTCACTTTTGCTACTTGTTTGAACAAAATGGGCTTTTTTGTAAGACAAAATACTAAGCATTTTTAAAAGCCTATCCGCTTAAAATCCTAACACTGAATTTTGCCAATAATAGGAAGCTTGTCCAGCTTTTTAGGGGATGCAAGTTAGTTTACTATAGGTACTTTGGATATCGATAAAAAATCACAAATTGTGAAAGGAATAATCAAATAAGCTTTAAACTAAGGATAATTTGATGCCACACTTTTTAAATCACGCGCTATTAATTATTGTTATACCTTTATTCTTATTTGCCAATCTCGCAATGGCGCGATTTTATCCGCCACAATTAGAGCCGATTCAAGTCATAGGCAAAACATCAAAATCTATTGGTGGAGATGCTTCTCTAGCAATTGATGATCAACATAAATTGTGTATTGCAGAAAACCGTCAAGGTTTATATTGCTACGATGGCACTTACTTAAAAGAAATAGCAGATAAAGTAATTGGACTTGCCGCTATAGATAGTGAAGAAAATCGGAGGTTGTTCTTTTCATCAGAAAATAAAATATTCTTTTTACATAATGGAAAAATAACTCTTTCCGATTTGCAACTTGATTTAAAAAATAGAGAAATAATTAGAGATATCTATGAGATAGATGAGTTTTCATTTTTTATAGCAACGACACATGCATTGTACAAATACCAATATGTGCAAAATACATTAGAAAAAATTTATGATTTCCCTAAAGGTTTGTACGTTTATCACATAAAACAAACCGAGATATCTGAAATAGAAATAGCTACTTCTCAAGGTTTGTTTGAGATTGATTTGATAAGCAAAAAAACATCTAAAAAATGGAAAAATAAAAAAATATATTATATCTATGAAAATTTTTATTTAACATCTCAAGGTGTTTTTAACGAAGAAAACATTATTAGTAGCAAGATTTTTTATCATGCAGATATTTCAATAAATGAAAAAATATTATTGTCAGGTCCCAGCGGGATCTGTTACTTAGATAATAAAGTATTATGTCCTAAGAAGAATATCAATGGAAAAGTATATAGAACACTAACAGATAAATTTAATAATATTTGGGTTTCAACAAATAAAGGTATTATGTTTGCGCATTTTAGTCATGTAGAATATCTTGATGAAAATACCGGTTTATCCAGCTCGGATGTTATATCATTGGCTAATAATGAGAATATACTGTATATCGGAACTACTTCTGGTGTTAGTGCATTCAATGTGCTGAGTGGAGAAATTTCTACCATTTCATTAAATGATTCCTATCGAGTTACTGCATTAGCTTATTTCGACGGGCATTTATGGGTAGGTACGCATAAAAATGGAATGTTTCGTTATAAGCTTGATGAGAAACGACAAGAGCCATCAGTTTTAAAAAATAAACTCATTATTGGAATAGAGGAATATCAAGGAAATATTGTTGTAGCAACGTATGAAGATGGGGTGTTCGTATTTGATAAAGAATCGGTTTTATTGAAAGAGGGTATTGAAACTTACACACAAAGAATAACTACTTTATTTAATTGTAATGATAATTTATATATAAGCTCAACTTTTCAAGGTATTCGTCGTTTAGACGAGAAATTTAAAGCTTCTCACTATACCAATAAGAGAGATTTTTCTATTTTTTCTTGTGAGAATGAAAATTTAGTGACAGCAGCATCACCGAACGAATTGCAATTTTTTCAATCTAATTTATTAGATTCTAGCAAGTATCGCGTTGCTAGTGATATCAATAGTTTAGTTTATCAAGATAATACTTTATGGGTTTTACACAAGGGGTATATTAGTCAATGGATTAATGAGCATAAAGTTACACAATATCCTGCTGATTTAGATACCTTATATCACAATTCAGTTCTTGCAATTAATGATCGGATTTATGCTGGTAGTCCCATAGGACTAGCTGTTATTGATTTGACAGCAATGTCTTTTTATAAAGCTCCACAATCAAAAATACTACTTACTACATCTAGTGATAATATTACAGGTTCCCTTATCATTGAGCCTCGATTCAATAATTTAGCAGCTAATTTTTATGATAATGATATTCTTTATCGCACAACAAATAATGACACTTTTACAGCAATAAAACATGGTCAGAGTATAGTTTTTCCTCAGGGTTTACCAAATGATATGTATG
>JBCCZV010000059.1:0-22521 GCA_039187085.1 Pseudomonadota bacterium | reverse complement strand
GGGGGGGGGGGGGCGGCTGGAGATAGAGGATTAAAAAAAAGTGATAAACAAAGAGTTTACCATTTGCGAGTCATATAACGTAAAAATTTTATGTGTTGAATGCGATATGATAAACATGCTATTTTGAAACTCAAAGTATCCAATAAAGACACAATCCATGTTTCAACAAGCATTACTCAATGAAATCATTGCCTTTATCGCTGTTGCTGAATATGGCAGTTTTACCGTTGCAGCCACTTCGTTAAATTCAACCAAATCGAGTACAGGAAAGGCAGTCAAAAGACTCGAAAAAGAACTGGGCCTTAAATTATTTAACCGTACAACGCGCAGCATTCGGCTCACCGAAGAAGGTAAAATATTCCTCGAAGCCACCAAAAAAGCGGTTGAAACCATCAACGACGCCAAATTATTACTCAATGCAAGAAAAGATGAACCGGCTGGTCGTTTGCGTGTGAATCTGCCTGTTGGTATAGGTCCCGATATTATTCATGCGCTACCTCTATTTACTCAAATGTACCCTAAAGTTACCGTTGAGTTATCTCTCACTGACCGTTTTGAAGATGCCATCCAGGGAGAGTTGGATATTGTGGTGAGAATGGGAGAACTGGATGACAGTAGTTTTATTGCTAAAACCATATGTCAAACAAAACGTATTTTATGTGCATCACCCAGCTATCTCGCTCGGAAAGGCATACCAGAAACACTCGAAGATTTACGCGATCATGATGCCGTGTTATACCGACTGCATACGGGAAAACTCCGCTACTGGCGGTTTCAACAAACTGATGGCACAATTTTAGAGATGTCACCCACACCTTTAGCTATTTTTAGTGATGGCCGCTCTTTTATTGATGCACTGATTTCAGGACTTGGCATTGCTCAAACCTATAATAAATCATTAAGAGCATCTCTAAATAACGGAGAATTGGTTGAGTTGTTTCCTGAGAGTGCGTTAGTTGGCTCATCCATTAGTGCGCTGATACCCAGTGGTAGAAAGATGCCTGCAAAAACGAAAGTATTTATTGAATTTTTGAAAACACATTTGCAATAACAAGATGCTGGTCGTCTAAACGTTACTACTATGGTGACATCGCGCATTTAGCAGGTTTTTAATATAAACAATGATATCATCAAAATAACAGATCCATTGGCAGTGACCTTCAGATTTTGTGATCTGTAAACAAGGGACATGCTCACATCCACTACCCGCCATTAAAATTTCACGATAACTGGGTTCAGAAATATTGCGATACTGGATATCTAGCGATAACATTCGCAGCATTTGTCTTGTTAAAAGACAATCCGCGCAAGGTTCTTGATAGTAAAGTATCAATGAACGCACTGGGTACTGACATTGATCAAACATAATCAAATCTCCTTACTTTGATGATGTTAAACCTACACCATAAAATAATTCGTATCGTTTATAAGGTTATTTTTTTATCACAGAACGACGTGTAATGGCTTTAATAATGGCAACCGTTTCACTAGGTTCGGGGCGTCTTCGATAATTAACATCAGCATTTGACGAAACAATAGTACCGTCAATATCAATCACAAAACGTGCAGATAAAGGTAATCGCCAGCTGTTATTATTATTAAAATGTGACAAGTCAACCTCCAGAGGTTTAAATACATTTTCAATCAAGGCATCACTTAATTGATAGGCAATTCCTAATTCTTCGGAGAGTTTATTTTCATCATCAAACAAGATATCGTACATCAATCGGTTTTGCATGACCGTCATTTTATTGAGATGCGGTAATTGAGGTGAGATAGCAATCAAAGTTGCACCCATGCCTTCAATATCTGCCAAAGATTTTTGTAAACATTGCAATTCAAAATTGCAATAAGGACACCAAACCCCTCGAAAAAAATTAACAACAACAGGGCCTCGCATTAATAAATCGATGGATTTGATAGGACGTCTTTCATGATTAAGCAAAACAAAATCTGGAAAGCTGTCGCCAGGACGCAGCACGTTTTCTAAAATACCTGAGCTACGTAATTCATGATCAAATTCATGCATGATAGCGACTTGCTTTGATGATATATTGTATGGCTCAGAACCCGATTCAAATTGGGTTTGAAAGTTTGCCAACAGATGATTAAGGTGCTTCATGATAAAAAACCTATAATGTACTCATGAAAGTGGTTAATCATAAGTATATTGATTTGACTTGTTGGTTTAAACACGCGTCTGAGAAAATTAATGTTTCTTTTTTAGAGACAATTCTAGGTGGCGCATAAATTACTGACAAAAGCTCTTAAGCGTGTTTTGATTGAGGCACTTACAAAATAGCGCGCAACACAGGCGAGTGATGATGGTTTTGAAGGAAACTCAAAATTTTGAATATGCAATCTTTAGAAAAATTAATTGTAAACTTTTCGGATTGATTCTGTCGTATAACCTGTAGTTTTTGAATTTAAAAGAGTGACTTCCCCTACCTGCGATAAAAAATTATCACAGGTGGATTCAGTCACGTATTTCATAGGAGTCATGGTTAGCGGCTGATAAACAACACTCAAAACTCGGAAAAATTTTCTTCTAATTTTTTGGGTGCCGTGAGATAAACATTGCCGACTTGCTGGGCCATTGCATCAGGAAAAATTTCCTCTACACCTTGTTCAATGCCATCTAAGATATTTTTTGCAACATCCTGAACCGGTGCTGTTTCCATATCCATGTTTTCTGTCATACGAGTAGCTACAGGTCCTGGATAAATCCCATGTACAGAAATATTCTCATTTTTCAATTTACCTCGTATCGCTTGCGTCATGGAATGAACCGCGGCTTTGGATGCAGAGTATCCACCAAAACTTGGCATAGCAGCGAGTCCAGCCACACTAGAAACACTGGCAATAGCAGCGGAGGATTCGCTTTTAAGCGCTGGTAATAACGCTTTGGTCACAGCCAGTGTTCCAAAAAAATTCGTTTCAAAATCATTACGCAGTTGCTGTTCCGTATCCTCGAGCAAATCAGGCGCACTGAAAATACCTGCATTATTGATTAGTATATTTAACGAGGGTACAGATTCGGATAGCTGATGTACGCTAGTGGTATTAGCAAGGTCTAGGTGTATTGGGACAACTTTGTCCCCGAGATTTTTCAACACGGATAGATTATCGGCAGAACGATAAGTGGCATAAACTTTAGCCGCGCCCTTTTCTAGTGATTTCTCCACTAAGGCTAAACCGATTCCACGATTAGCACCAGTAATCAATATAATACTGTCTTTAATGTTCATACGTTTTTCCTCTGGGCTTTGATTTTTAATCGGACGTTTTAATGACGTCATTAATAGCTTTGGTTTATGGTATGATGCTCAAACATTTAAGAAAATTTTAACTGACGAATCGAGTAAGAGTATTCAAGCAGTCATCATGAAGCAAAAGTATAGGCGTTTGTAACTTAAGGATAAAGTTATCATCAAGAAAATCACTGTTTCCTTTTTTGATACAAATACAACACCAGTAAGAAAGGACTATTGAAGCGCAAGTGAGTAAGCGCTTCGTTTAAAGTTGACTTTGTAAAAACTCGATAAATACTTTGGTTTTTGCTGGCATAACCCTACCACTGGGGATCAGTGCATTGACCGGTGGGCCAGGCATAGCGCTTTCTGGAAATAATTCAATAAGCTCACCATCTCTTATGGCTGAATAGATGGCTTTGTCATAAAACTGAGCGATCCCTAAACCTGCAATCACCGCTTCTATAAAAGAACGCCCATCACTAAAAACAGCCAGCGGTGAGGGTGACATTTCAGTTGTGTCTGTTGCACTCTCTTTAAACACCCAAGGACGTAGCTTACCGGTGTTTTGCCGATACACGATGGCATCGTGGTTTCGCAAATCGCCTAGATTTTCAGGCATGCCCTTTCGGGCAATATAGTCCGGAGAAGCACACAAAATTTTTCGTGTATCACACAGCTTTTTGGCAATAAAAGTACTGTCATCCAGCTCCCCCATGCGGACAACAATATCCCACTCTCCTTGAATGGCATCTTCAAAACGATCCGACAAGGATAATTCTATGGACACTTTGGGATGTGTTTGGGTGAATTGAGATAAAGATTTAACGATATCGCGTCCAATACCTATGGGCAGATTAACCCGTAATCGGCCAGCCGGCTCTTCTTTTCTTGCATCCAGCAGTAACTTGGCTTCATTGATGGTATCCATCGCCTGTTTAGCCGCGTCAAGAAAGATTTTGCCTTCTTCTGTTAAGCGAATACTGCGCGTTGTACGGTTAAATAATTTAAGACCGAGTTCTTCCTCAAGCCTTTTAACTGCTTTCCCTGTGCTCGATTTGGTGGAGTTCATAGCAGCCGCGGCAAGGGTGAAACTTCCATACTCGGCAACGGCAATAAAAGCAACAATTTCATTCAATAAAGCGTGTTGAAACATCTATTGTATCCTGAGAGGATATTATTTATTTCAAATTTACCTGTTTATCATTTTAGATTCAACTTATAAACTTGTAAGATGCGCATCGCCAAATCTCTAACAATAACGATGAGGAGGGTTTATGATTGAAAATACGTTACATCCCGGTGAGCTTTTCATTCAACAGCGTAAACACACCCCAAGTGAACTTACCGCACAAATTCCTCGTTATATCCAACAAGATATGCCCCAGCAACATGCTGATTTTTATGCTGACTTGTCCTATTTGCCACTGGCCACTTTGGACACACAAGGGCGTCCTTGGGCGAGTTTATTAGTCACTCAATCAGACAATGATCCTACAGTAGGTATTCGTATTTCCCCTCAAAACACATTAGATATTGAGGCAGAAATGAATCGCTTTGATCCTTTATTGCAATCCTTAAAACAAAGAAGCTTATCTCATACGATTGAATCTCCTTTGTTTGCAGGGGTTGGTATCGACTTTTCTAATCGCCGGCGTAATAAGTTAGCAGGAAAAATACAATCTTATGATACAGAATTAGAGAACAAGTTACGCTTAAAACTCCAATCTAATGAGCACTTAGGAAACTGCCCCAAATATATCACTCTTCGATCATTAGCGCATTGTAACCGTCAGGCAGAGCTGGACATATCACACGTTGATAATCTACGCACCTCGATTTCTCAAGCTTGCAAAGCACATATTGATCAAACGAGTACCGTATTTTTAGCGACCAAATACACCTCAGAAAACACCACCACCCATCATCATCCCAGTAAAATGGGCCTCAATCATCGTGGTGGGCCACCTGGGTTTGTGCGTGTTTATGAAGATGTAAAAACCCAATCAACAGAAAAAATGGTTTCTACCTACTTAGTTTTGCCGGATTATTCAGGCAATCGATTTTATCAATCTCTAGGAAATATTCAGAAGGATGCACTGGTCGGTTTAGTTTTTCCAAATTTTCATAACGGCGACATTTTATATGCCACCGGCCAAGCTAAAAATTTATTTGATAAAGATGCGGAAGCTTTAATGCCACGCACCCATTTAATCACCCAAATTCTTATCACGGGTCTTGTTTTTGTAAAACAGGGGTTGAATCTCCGCATGTTATCGAATGAAAAATTTTCACCCTATAATCCTCCTGTTCGTTACTTGCGTGAAGAACTGCAAGCGCTGGGACACTCAAGCAATATCGATAAACATCAAGATACCGCTATAACGGCCAGTCTGGTTAACACGAAAAAATTAACAGAGAATATAAGTACATTCACCTTCCAGCTGGCAACCCCTATTGAAGCTCCCCTACCTGGAGGATTCGGAATTTTTGATTTTTCAGAAATGTTAGATTCTGGATATGCACATATGAATGAAGATAATCCTCAGATGGTTAATGAAGATTATATCCGCACTTGGACGATTTCGAGTGCGGCAAGCTTCGATGTTGCAAACAACCAATTTAAACCCATTGATTCAATTCAGATCACCGTAAAAAGAAAACCTGGTGGCTTAATTTCAAATTTTTTACACGATAACCTTATATCATCACACGCTAAACAACAGCCGTCATTAAAAGTTCAGCTTAAGGGTACGGGCTTTGGATTTAGTTGCTTTGATCAATCATCTCCAGAAAAACAGCTATCTATTCCTTCTAAAATGTTATGGATTGCGGGTGGCGTGGGTATCACACCTTTCATGTCGATGTGGGATGCGATCCGCAATATCAATGAGAGCCTTGCAAATCAGCAACCCGCTTTGTCTAGCGATATTATCTTGATATTTTCTGGTCGTGCTGACGATCTTGGTGTTTTAAAACACTTTTCAGCCAATATGCACTTATTACCCGACAGTCTTTCTATACGACTTTTGATCTTTCAATCATCAGGAACCCCTGCACTAAAAAATCAAGAAATGCTAGACGCATTAACCCATGATACGCCAAATTCTGCCGTTTCCCTTGTACAAAGACGACTACAAAAAACGGATTTTGAAAACATTGACGACTTAATAGAGCGAGAAGTGTTTTTATGTGGGCCTGAGTCACTTATGACTTCATCTCTAGAAAACATAAAACAACTGTGTGGTGATCAATTAACGATTCATCAAGAATCTTATTTGTTTTAACTTTTCACAGATTGAAAGTTAGACACACATTCACAGCCTGAAAAACCCAAAAAATGTTTTTTCAGGTAGCATGGATATCCCGTTATTGACTTAATACTCTTAATCCCCTATCGTGAAGCACTTACCTTTTGGTAACTACTAATTTTGACACGATGTGAAATCAATGAGTAAACAAAAGTACGAACCCTCTTGTCCTGTAGAACAGACGTTAAGTGTTTTTGCCGGCAAATGGAAACCCGAAATTCTCTGGTATTTACGCGAAGAACGCATGCGTTTTAATCAGCTACACCGCGCCATTGGCGGTGTATCGCCCAAGATGTTGGCGCAGCAATTGCGCGAATTAGAACGTGACGGCCTCGTCAAGCGGATCCAATACGATACGATCCCGCCACATGTTGAATATGAGGTGACAGCACTGGTTGCAACACTGCAACCTATTTTTGATGCCCTTGAGCAATGGTATGTTGATAACGGTACCAGTGTAACCAGAGCCCAAAAAAAATACTTAAAAGCGAACCCTGAGTAAACATGGCACCACAGAGATAAAAGCGCTGAGCCGTTTACATCATGGCTTGACGGTATAATCTATTTCTACGGGTGTCGGGCCTAATGCAGGACCAATAAGCTGTAGCATTTGACCGCGGAATCGCTCTACGATATCACGTTTTAACATCCAACGATGGAAGTCAGCCGGTGACGTATTATGATCTAACACGCTTTGATAACCGGCATGCGCTTGAATATCTTTTCGAACAGGGAATTGTAGCCAGCTTGCTTGGAACTCCTCCGATAACATCCAATTTAAATACAATTTTGCCGCTGCTTTATTTTTCGCTTGTGTCGGAATACCAGCGGTTTGAAACCATGTTAAGAAAAAATCTTTTTTGGGTAACAGAAAACGCGTACGGCTATCAGGCTGTGTAGCAAAAGACCAAAAGGTAGTAAAGCTTGCCGCATACCAACCCTTATTAATGGCCACATACGGCATCGCAGTACCACGTACCCATTTCGGTTGATTGGCCACCAACTTTTTCAAATAGTCCCACCCATAGTGTTCCTTCAAATTCCAAAACTGATACAAGACGGCATCGTCATCGTGGGGATAGGTCAATATGATTTTACCTTTCAAGGTAGGATCCAAGTAATCCATCGCATCCCGTGGTATTTTGTTGTTATCGACTTTGTCTAAATTGACATAATTACTGAAGGTTACGCCATACAATCCCGTCCATCGACCATGAGGGTCCTTGTGATCAGGAAACACTTTATCCCAATTTTTGGGCTTGTAACGCACCAGTAAATCGTTTTCCGCATAATAATGAAAATCATGTAACGTTTGTAACTGAATGACATCAGGAATATTGGATTTTCCACCAGCTGAGCGGGCATTATCGTAACGTGGCGCATGGTTAATGCTGACGTCCACCGAGTGTGTCACTTGGATTTTGGGGAAGCGTTTTTTAAATTTATCCAAGTAATAATCAATTTGGTCCGACTTATCACCTCCCGCTCTTAAAACAAATTGACCGCCTTCTTTCTGTGCTGCTTTGTAAAGTTCATCCAGCGAGCGCGTTTCAATATCCACAGCATAAACAGACGCTTGAAACGCAAAGCCAAACACGACTAAACACCAGAGTAATATCATTTTCATTATTCTCTCAACCTATCGAAAAATTAGATTTGAAGATTATTCCTTTACCAAAATCCATGAATAAGCGTTGCTTTAAAAACATAATTACACTATATTTTAGTTATTACAATACAAAAAAGCAGTATAGTCAAATCAAAGCGTTAATATGGCATATATACTCTCAGTATCTCTGCCCCTAGTAGCAAAGATGCTCTGTGGTACTAGCCGATAAAAAATAGAATTGCATTGAATACATGAGAGAGGAATGATGATGAGTCACTTAGAATTATCTTACCGAGATGGCGACAAACCACAAACAACGAGCAGTCTTCCCCACTCACAACTTAACCAACACGGTCCCAACGAGGTGATTGATAAGCTACATGCTTGGTGTTTTTCATTGCCTGATGTTGCCGATGAGCCTAGTGGCATTTCAGTACCCGGTGCTCGTGCATTAGTCATGCATGATAATGTTAACTGTAATCATGAAGCCTTTATGGTTGGACGGGAATTTGCCCATATCCATCCACATCCGGATAATGGCAGTATGCATGTCAAGCTTTCCGCGGAGGATGCCGCCGAAGTGGTTAAAAAAGGTTGGGGGGAGGATCATTACCTAGTAACGCTTGGTCAATATCCCAAAGGATTAATCATGGTATTTTCTCCAAGAGATGATCGCGAATTAGAAATAGTGAAAACGATTGTTACACAATCCTATGCGTTTGCGACACAGGCGGCGTGATAGGCGTTTTACATGAGTAACGTCTTACCAACAAGGATGACTTCTAATCATCCTTGTTGGTAAAGAATAAAACAGTGACATAACTTATGTATAAAAGTTTTAATAAAGCAAACATCTAAATCAATTTTCATTTGGATATAGCAGATTATAATGTTCTTTCCTTTTCCACCAGCCACTTTCACCAATATCTAAAGCATGTAATGTTTGTTTACCCAAATCAACTTCAATCAAGAATCCTCCAGTTGCTCGAATCATATCTAATACTGGAGCAGCAATGTGTTGAGTTCGTGGAGATATAATAATATTAAAAGGTAAGCCATTATCATAAGCAAATTCAGAAAAAACTAATAGTTGATCTGTTTTGTTCAATTCAATGACATCTTTAACATCAGTAACTCCGTAGGGTACACCTATGGGTAAGTCGGGTATACGATCTGGTAGATGGCCTAACGCATTAGTAATTTTACTCTTTCCACCAGAGACTAATAAATTTTCTAATACCGCTTTTTCAAATGCATTTCCACCTTTCCTGTTATGCCATATGACTTTTGCTTTTTCATACCATTCATCAGGGGTCAGTAAAGGAGTTTTTGTTTTCTTGTTTTTTATATATCTATCGTATCTCTTACGATTATCTCCAGACAAACTACCATATTTCTTTGAAACTCCGCTTGCCAATCCAGAATGGTTTGAACTTTTCGAAAAAGAAAGATGTTGATTTGAAGCGCCTTCAACAGCCCATTGCATGCCAAAACCACTATCAAACTTACCGACCAAACTTGACGCATAACTACTGAAGTCATTCACCATATCAACAGTATCTAAAGCAAAGTTATTAACCAACGAAAACCCTCGATCAGCCTGTTTTGAAACAATCCCGCGAGTTGCCACCATAGCTGACCCAGCGAAGTCAAATAGTCGTGAAGCACGGGAAAATTTACCTAATTTTGCGATTGGAATGAATAATTCGATGGGGTCAATAAAGAAACTCGCTACCACACCTTGTTTTTGACCCATAGCGCCTAATAATGTATTGGGAGTTCCAAATAATGCGTTTTCACCAATCAGAGAATCATATTGAGATAAAAAGGGATTATACCTGCCATCACCCATCCAAAAATCCAATGTTCCCAACGACATTGCTGATTTTCCAATAAATTGAAGTCCTTGATAAGATTCATTCAAGAGTGAGGCACCAGTCCATAAACCAAAATCTAACAACCCACCTTGAGGCGCATCTATGGCTAGCCCTAAACTGTCATACAACCGATGTCGATTTTCAATCGCCATTTCTCTGTTTAACGGGTCGAATGTAAACTGTGCTCCAATACTAGTATCCGAAGTTACATTGGTTGCATTAATTTCTGAGAAAATTTTATTTTTTTCACTATTCAGTTCATTTAGGTAATTAGCAGCCCAAGCTTCCATATCCTCATGATCTTTGCTTATGTTAAGCTCATTTTCCAGCAATAAAAGCTGCGCTTTAATTTCTTTATCGCCATTTCGAGAAGCTTCAACTGTCGAATCAAATGCAACTTCGTCAGTGGGTAAGTTTTCAGCATCAATAACGAGATCGGGTAAAGGTGATAATGGCTTATAATTTTGAAGAACATCTTTAGAAGACTTTCGTTCAGTTTCTCCTTTGTTAAATAAACCGTGGAAGAAATTTCCTGTACGTTGACCAAGCTTGCTCCCGATAGAAGCACCTGCTGCACTCCCCGCTGTGCTAGCTAGTGATGAGCCGAAACCCATTAAAGCACTCTCCATATGTTCCTTTTGACGTTTGTGACTCGGTATCCCCAAACCGTATAAAGCATTACCTCCCAACGCTATACTTGACTGAATAGCGCCACTGGCTGTTTGTGCCCAAAAACCCTCGCCTATAGGTAATTTTCTACTCAAGCCTTGAGTTGCAATGCTTGAAGCCGTGCTATTCAGCACAGCAAACTCATCGAATTCATAATCGCCTTGTTGACTAAGTGCTTTGGCACTCTCATTAATACCGATGTTGGCGGCAATCTTCCCTGCTTCTTTCAATCCTTGTAAAAAAATATTGGAAGGATTCCACAAACTTGCCGCTTGATTCACGACTGACAAAGCACCACTTGCCGCAAAAGCCCAATCATCAAAACCCCACTCATTCTCATACCCATTAATCTGTGCATGCGTTTCTGTGAGCACAAATGTTGTCGCCTGAGCGGCAGCATTACCTGCCATTGCGCCTGCCGCTCCTGCCGCTATTTTACCTAAGGTGGCTCCCATTAACTTACCCATTAAAGGACCTAGTGCGCCTGCTGTATAGTATGTGACTACTGCACTAATCACCGCCACAACGGCCACAGTAATAATGCTGAATACCGTATCGCACGCATTTTGTGAGGGCGGTGGTGGCGGCGGCGGTGCAAAACTGGGGGTTTGCGAACCAATCACATCTGCAGGATTGTAAGGCTGAAAAGTCGTGCTGGTATTGCGTTCATAGCCGTTAACTTTAGGAATGGATAATGTACGTCCTTCATCCTGCGCAGTAAAAGCTGTACTTGCGTGACGTCCAACTAAGCCATTAGCTTCTGCTATCACATACCATAAGTTGCCATCACCCAGCAATGACTGTGCTATCGATATTAGCGTATCGCCTGCACGAACTTGATACTGTGCTGTCTCCCCCTGAAATAAAGTATCTGTTTCTGTTGGCGATATATGAATACGATCGTGCCCAAAATCCGCCAGAGCTTGTCCATTAAAATACATAAAAAACTGGTGGTCCCATTCATTATCAAGCAGGGTTTGCCGTGCCATTATTTGCCCATCAGCGTTATAAGCAAAATACCGCAAAACGAGCTGTTCGCGATTGGTATCCACATTATATTGCGTGGTTTGTGCCGACAAGAGACGCCCGCGAACATCATAAGAATTGGTTGTGCCAAGACGCTCTTGATCCGTTTCTGGATCAACAATAATTGTTTTAATTTTCTTACCTTGGTCGGTTTGAATATAGTCATAATCATAAACAAGGGTTTTATCGTCATTAATATGTTCTACTTGTCGGTAATAATCTATCAGTCCATTATCTTGATAGTCATATAATATAGAAGCAATACGTTTATCATCTTCATCCCAAGAATATTGATGGGATAACTTACCATCCACGTCATAAATCCATAAGGTATATCCATCTGTATTATCTGTTCTAACTTTCCAACCGCGATCTAAATAGTCATAAGCATGTTCTTCAATAATTTGCCAGCCATTACTGTCACCGATACGTTCATCCACACGCGTTAATAAATTTAAATCGTTATACCTATAGCGATACGTATTTTTTAGCGTGTCTTGTACAACATTATTTTGATACTTATTACGTGTTTTATGATAATAACTACGCCGGCCTGCGGCATCATATTCAAAGGCTAATAACCTATCGAAAGATAGATCATATGGACTGGAATTAGCAAAGTTATAACGTGTTTCTGTACGATATTCAGCCGTGATCCGCCCTTGTTCATCATAAGTATATCGCATGGTTTTATTATCATTAAAAACCCAACCCACACCAGCCACGAATTCATCAATTAAATGATCGCTGTCTATCTCAATGCGATTACCCCAAGCATCAAGTTTGTAATTAATCGTTATACCGGTTTCAATGATATTGCGGGGCTTATTAGATGGACGAATGCGAGTATCAACGTTATTATTCACTTGGGTTAGCGCACCCGCTTGCGTATAACGATATTCAATCTCACTCTTTGAAGTATTTTGGTTATTTCTGTCTTCATGACTCGCTTTTGTTATCTGTCCCATTAAGTCATATTCGTATTCAGAATATACTCTTCGATCAATTTCTACCCCTAGAATCACCGGGAAATTAAAAGAATAAAAACGATCTTCTTTCGATTGCAATAACCCATTGGCATAGTATTCATAAAAAATATAATCGGTAAAAGTGCTAGAATTGGTGTAGATATGATATTCACGTTCAACCTCTCCAAAACGTGTGTAGTCATAATGATACGTGTCTATATTTCTATCTTGCAAACTCGTACGAGAAACTAATTGTCCTAACGTTTGATAAGCGCCACCTAAATTGTATTGCCAAGTCAATGCTTCATTGGCTAAATCACCTGCTGCGCGTTCGTAAATTTTATTTCCAAGCACATCGTAGCGATATTCGGTATACACATCACGAAAGGCTTCCCAACCACTTTGTTTAGCCATCAATAGACCTCGTTCATCATATTGTTGGTATATGACATCACCTGTTACATAGATACCTGAAGGAGGTAAGCTTCCATTGAGTTGTGCGTAGAGTTGACCGACTGAATCATAATAATAACGTTTATTAATCATGCGGTGCGCTGCTTTTTCTGTCGTTGGATTATAATTACGCCAGATGCCTTGTTCTATTAATCGATTATGGCGATCATATGCAAATAACTGTATTCTCGATGCATCACGAACCCCTACACGATTTCCACGGCTGTCATAACTGTATTCTGTTTTCCTACCCGTAAAATCTTCTATTCGAGTAAGCTGCCCAAAAAAATCAAAGTATTGTTGCCTTGCGCGTTGTTCCACAGTGTTTTGATGAGAAATATTGATCGCTTGTTGACGTTCTTGAAGTAAATTTCCTGTTTTGTCATAATCAAAATATTGAACGACTTGACCTAAATAACTCTCCAGCTCATTATTGCTTGTAATTGATTGGCCATTTGCGTATTGATATAACTCTGTCGTCGGCAATATTTGTTTAACCACCAGATTTTGGTGATTATATTCATAACGGGTGACATTAAGCGCTGATACGCTAGAATTATGACCCGGTTGACTCAAGCTAATGACATTCCCCCAACGATCATAAGTTCTACGAGTTATTGCGCCTATAGCGCCATAAGTGGTTTGCGAAGGTAATAAGGTTTGTACTTGACGGCCTAAAGCGTCGTAGCGATAGCGGGTTAAACGACGACCTTTCGCCAAATCATCTTCATTATTGATATTGATAGCACCGACTAATTCGGTTTGTGTCATCAATCCACGCAAATCATGTTGATAAAAAGTCACTCCCTGTTCATTCTTCACATAGGTTAAATAACCAGCATGATTATAGTCGTAGCTAGCCATTCGACGACGACTCAGGGAATATAAATCTTCTGTAGCCTTCCCCCAAATGCTATTGATATAGACCACTTCGCCATAAGCATTGTATGATCGCATTTGACCGGTTTTCTGTTTAACACCACGATGATCATGATAGTAATCTAATATGACTGTTTGACGACCTAATTTATCATACTGATATTCCCGATAAAGCTCGTGTTGATAACGAAGAGCATTTAGCGTTTGAATCACAGGAATACGACTGGATTCGACGTGTTGCGATTCACTAATAACTCGATGAAAAACATCATAACCAAAATGCTTTTTGTGCTCATTCAAGTAGCTAGGGTTAGCTTCAATTTCTACAATTCGATTTCCAAGATGATCATATCGGTAAGCGGTAGTAATGGCTTGGGTCCCATCATTAGCACTACGTGTATGTAAAATAAGATTACCTAAATGATCATATTGGAAATCGATGACAGGACGCACATATTTTTGATAGAAAAAATTATTATCGTCTTCACCTGATTCAAAATCAACGACGTAGCGTGAAGGCTCTACGCTCTGAATTTGACGTCCTAAATTATCATAAGAAAAATTATACCTATTATAAGACGCATCATAAGTTAATTTAAGGTCACCAAAGGCATTATAACGATGAGTTGTGATAACGATATCGCTGGAATGCGTTGCCACAGACTCGCCAATACGTACCGCATGCTCTGTATCTTCTTGTATGACATGGAGTATTCGTCCCGCGCCATCATATTCATAGCGTTGAGAGCGATCTTTTTTATTCGATTGAAAAGCAGAAACTTTTGGAGGACGTGTTGTTAAATCGTTCAAGGGGATTCTTGTTGCGTATTCAATAACACTTTCAAGATTATTGACTGCATCATAGGTTTTTCGAGTCGCATAACCTTCCGCATCAATCGTTAATACCTCTCGCCCTTGATGGTCAAAGTAGGCATAAGTATTTGCCCAATCATTTATGTCAATTTTCACCTGAGACGTAATGATCTCTCCAAATGCATTATAGGTAAATTGTGTTTCTGGTGCTGCTGAACGCGGATAGCCATCACTTAAAGTAAAATAATCGATAACTTGGCCAATCGTAGCTTGCAATCGATTCACGTTATCACAATAATGATTAACAATACGATCGTCATCGCTAGAAAGTATTATCGCCTCCAAAACGTCCAGTTCCCAAATGGTATCGCCTGATAAAAGATCCGGATATGAATATGTATAGGGATAAGGAGACTTGAGTAATTTTTCGTAGTGGATTTCTTGAGTGAGATTACCATCTTGATCATAGGCATAACCAATAATGGCCGCTTCAGCATCAATTTTATAACGTAAGCGACTTTGATTATCATAAATAAAATGTTCGGTGATGTATTCTGGTAAACCCTTGGTATCATAACCTATGAATGTACGTGTACGTACTAGATTATCTAAAGCATCGTATTCATTCAGCGTATAGCGTTTTATTCCTTTTTCATGTTCGGCATAAAAACGCTGATCGTCTTTTGAGTAATAACCGGGTAAATCAGTGCGCTGCAAACGACCTGCTTTGTCATAAGAATAAGACGTTGTGCGTGTACGTTGATTAATTGTGGGGAGTCTGCCCCAATCGGGGTCGGCGGTAATATCTTCAAGTATACCCTCTATTTTTGAAAAAAGGTCGTCATGAACATTATATGTGTAACGTGTTTTAACTCGCGCTAAGTAACTCCAACGGTGAGGATCATAACGATCGATAAATTTGGCTTGTGGTGATACGCTTGCAATCATTCGTCCAGCCGCGTCATATTCATAAGTCATATTTCTGTCTTTTGATCGCGCTTCTGAATCACTCACGATTTCACCTAACCACCCATGCATTTCCGTGAGGTCAATAACCGTTTGATTTGTTGTCCAAACGGTTGAATAGGCAATTTCTTCTTTGACATGACCTAAAGCATCATAACGTTTTTCTACAACACTGCCTGCACCATCAATGGTAAAGCGTAAGCGATTAGCGCTATCATACACGTAGCGCAATAATCGTAATGGTGATTCTTCAGTAAGCAGTGACGTTACTACGTCAAGCGCACTACTTTCATTATCAATAAACGATTCACCTCGTAATTTTGTCAAAATATTATTTAACTGAAAATCACTAAGATTTTTTAACATCCCCATTTTTTCAGCAACGATATTCGTTTGTGTATCCATTACCGTTTCTTTGACAACAAATAATCTTCTCTCGTCACTTCTCGTTAAGGTATAACGTAGCTTTCCTCTCACATCACGTACAAATATTTGTTCGCGATCATCGGTGTGCGTAGCTGGCCTCGCTAGCTCATCCGTTACCAGATTTCCCCAATCAGTGGTATTTACTCGTTCCGCGTAAGCGACTTCTCGAATTAATTCACCGTTGCGTCCATACTCACGCTCAACCACTTCGCCTTGACCATTAATTTCTAAAATGGCCTCACCTTGATCATTATAAACCCACCATGTGCTATTACCTTTTGGTGAGATAGTTCGTGTTAAACGGCCCACACCATCATAGAGATATTGCGTCATTAAACTCAGGTTAGAGTGGTTATCAGCAGCAGGCGGCTCAATACTCATGGTAACTATTGGAACACCACCTACCTGATTCTGTATAGCCTGTGGCGGCTCATACTCCATGACGGCAAAGAACTCGTCCAAGGTCAGTGTTTGGCCATCATTGATTTCAATAAATTCGACACCACGAATATCCGATTGCCAGGTTGCACTCACTAATGTAAAACTATTTTGATAACGCCCGGGGATGACACGATAATCTGTCAAGGGACCAGCCAGTAGCAGTTTGTCTTCCCCTTTCCCACCATTGACAAGATGATTACCCGCACTCCATCGAAAATCAAAGGTATCATTCCCGCTACCGCCATCAAGTCGATTATTACCACTGCCGGGTAAAAAATAATCGTCACCTCCCAGACCATAAAAGTGATCATCACCTTGGTGACTAATCAGGTGATCTTTATAATTCGTTCCAAAAAATCCGCCAACATTTTCCACTAAACTACTTAAGTGCAAGGCGGTTTCTAATGCACTATCCGTTAATGTTGCACCACCGTCCATGATTCGATTATGAAATAGACTCCAAAAATTCGCGTGAATTTCTTCACCATTAATCGTCGCGACGGCATCAAAATTTCGAATCAGATAACTGCCCGTTTCACTTCTTGGATCATAGGCCAATTCATCAGCCAGTAGGGTATAACGCTTGAGCGACTCAATGATGACACCTGCTTCCCCATTCGACGCGCGAGCAAAATCACCTGTTCCACTACCTGTTACTTGCTCGGCTAGAGTGGTGACTGAGATAGCCTCATTCCAATCAACAGGAGGTTCAAGATCAGAATGACTACCATCAAAAACAGGAGGTACATATTCTTCAACATCCTCTTCAGGATGAGGGTCGCGAATTTCTGCTATCTTCAGACCTAGCTGGTTGTAACGATAAACTGAGACCTGTTGATCAGGAGCCGCTACCGTTCCTTTGGCCATACGTATGACCTGCCCGAAGGCATCATAAATATAGGTGGTACTTAATTGCAGATGCTCTTCAGGGTAGGGAGAATTTTCTTTTACGGGATCCGTAATCACTTGACGTACACGCCCCAGTCCATCATAGTCATAGGTTGTAATGCGTGCAAAATTCTCGAAAACTTGAGCTAAAAAGGGGTATATGCCATCTACCGCCTTTTTACCTGCTCCTTGTTGCGCAAATTCGATGACACTATTCATTCCGTAATGGACTTCGGTTGAATATTTAATAATTTCTTCAACATTACCAACGCCATCATAACGATATTCAACTAATGCTGTTTCTGCACTATTAATTGCTGTCCATACAAACCGAGAACGATTTAACGCATCACGAATAGTGATGGTTAATTGATCTTTATCAGGATTTAAGGTAGGTGTTTTAAAATTAAAATCGCGGGGATTGCCCATCGTCCAATTTGTTACATCAATGGACTCACTATAATGTCGTTTTAGGTAAATATTTCCCATAGCATCATAAGCATATTCAGTGACTTCACCTAAACTATTAATGCTATGTGTGCGTTCTCCTTTCACATTATACATGTACCAAGAAATATGACCTTCTCCATTTTTTTCTGCAACCAGATGACCAAATTCATCAAAGGCATATTCTGTGGCTATGGCCAAGCCATCCGGGTCGACGATCTTTTTTTCTAAACGATCAGTCCAGGGCACATAATGATATTCTTCAATTTTTGATTCCGATAAGGCACCGGTTGTTAGATTGATTAAAGCAGTGATTTTGCGTTCGATTAACCCATCATCATTATAAATGATTTGTTCTTTGCGATTTTTCCCATCATAAGAAACCGTTAAACGATTGGCTTTATCATATTGATTTTCTGTGACTTCAGTTAAACCTAATTGTGTTTGCGTATTGCCCCAGTCGATATCTTGGTAACTTAAATTTTGTAATGCATCGATAACGGTGAATATGGCTTCATCTTGCGAACCGCTAGCGAGTATGTTTAAAACATCAAGGATCACATAACTGGGCAACGTTTTATCAAAATGCAGTGACTTTATGATATTGTTGTTGGCATCAAAACGTTGTTCTTTTATTTGATAATGTTCAGCGTCGATTTTATGAAGAATAAAACGTGCACGTCCTAATTCATCCAATATACTCAATTCGACTCTATCTTTATTAGAGGGTTGGAGTTGTTGTTTTAAAGCATAGAGTCTACGATCTTGGTTATTTTCATCATCTGACCAAGAGGAGGTATCAATAGCTATGGCATAATTTTGCGTTAAAAATTGACGTCCACTAGCATCATAAAGATAATAAACCACTTCACCCAATGGGTTCACTTTATAAGTTCGTTGGTTCAAATCATTGTAAAAATACCACGTTTGATGATTATTAGCATCAATTTCACTGATCAAATTACCCGCTTTGTCATAGAACATTTGGCTGGTGAGTGCCCTATCAGCAGCATCTAAAATGATCTGTGTTTGGCGACCCATAGCGTCATATTGGTATGCTGTTACTTGCTCTTGACCTGTGTTTGCGTCGCCTATTCGAGAGTGAGTAAGTTCGCCTGCACCATTATAAATATATTCACTGTAATGATTGAGACCATGCGGATCAGTGATTTCTTTGATTAATAGCCCGTTTCTATCATAGACATAATGAGTTTCTCGTAGACCATCAAAATTCATTGGAGGTTTTATACTATCATCAGGAGCTCCTTCAATTTTTGAATACCATTGCCCCAGTCCGTTATAAGCCCAAAATGTTCGAGTATCTTTGGCTCCATCAATGTATTGATCTTTTCTCACTATTCGATTTTTAAGATCGTAGGCATATCCTGATAAAGCGCCATTTTGTGATGCATAAAACACACGCCCACTGTTATCGTAAATATTGCTTTCTAATGTTTGTCCTTCACCATTAGTTGTTGTTAAGCCTTGTCCATTAAGATTGTAAGTCCGAGTCGTTTCAACCTCTCCTCTCTTGCGATAGAGCAGATTACCCAACAGATCCGTATCAACCATTTCTTGAGTGCCGTCTGCCAGAGTGGTAATGACTCTATGCAAAGCGTCTTGATATTGATAACGAGTAAGATTTTGAAGAGGATCGGTATCTGTTAACACACGCCCAAATGCATCAAATGTTTGTATGTTTTGTTGCTTTAAGGCATTTTCTGTAATGACTTTACGACCCTGCTCTTCATAATTCCAAAAAGACCAATGGCCATTCAAATCTTTAGAGGCTTTAATGCGATTTAAACCATCATACTGTACTTCTGTATTATGGTTATAGGTGTTATTTCTCCCATAAAACTGTTGAATGAGTTGACCGCGATCGTTATATGCATATTTCTCCCAACGCAATAACCTATTATCCACGGCCCATACTTTTTTATCAATTTCACCGAAGTGCGTGTATTCGTAATAGGTAATAAAACCTTCGCCATCAATAACCGTATGGAGTTGACCAAATACATTGTAAGTCATATCATTGATTATTATATTTTTATTACGGGAGCTTAATGCTTTTACACTGGGCGCTATAGCATTATCTTTACCGCCTTGAAATGGGCGATAATGATCTAAAGCGTCATTAAGACTTAAATAGTTATTGGGGGATTGTTTGACAAGTTGTTCATAGAAGGACTCTGTTGCAATCACTTCATTAAATACATTATGTGTATAAGCGATAACATCAGAGGTCACTTCTGCTTTATCATTGGATAATAATTGCATGTTTGCCATAGTAACGTTATAGGTTAAACGACTAGCGGCATCATAATAAAAATACTGACCTTGACCTTGCGGCCCTTCTTCGGCAATACGACGCCCTAAAGCATCATAACGATAACGTGTTCCATATTGATCAATAGCGTGGTTAAGGTCATCTAGGTGACTGCCTTCACCTTGAACCACAGCGACAACCTCACCAAAGGCATTATATCGCGTTAAGCTTCCCGTGATTAATCTATCATTACGATCATACACTTGAGTTTTTTCTAAACGTCCAGCGGTATCATAGTCATAGTAAGTTTTATCATTAGCACGAGTTACTTGCAAAGTTTGACGCCCATGCTCATCGAAGAAACTTTTCGTTTGTTGGTAGGTACCTGCAACAGCAATAAGGGTTTGTAGACTATCACCGTCATTGACAATGACCGGGCTCATATAATGCCGGGTTTCTGTTACCCAATTCATCGATTGAGATCTTGTCAAATGATCATCATCTAGGTTGTCATTGATTTGTGCACTATAAAGGGTTTGTGTAAGAAAACCTTGTTCATTGACAAAACCAACTTGGCGACCTTGCGCATCGTAGAAATAATGGCTGCTTAAATATTCATTACCTGCCTGTTGGACATAAGCTAACATTCTTGAAAAATCACTCGTGGCCATCACTTCAGCAGTTAGTTGACGCTCATAACGTATTTGAGTCAGTAAGCGTCCTACATTGTCATAACGATTTTCTATAAGATAACCATCCGCATTGATTTCACCCAGTGTTAAGCCATCTTTATCGTAAAAATAATGTGTTGCTCGCTGAAAATCTGTTTCCGTCGGACTGCCTTCTCGTTGAGAAATAAGCCTACCGAGGCTATCATAAAAGAATTTTACAACACGATCATTGTTGCGTTTTTTCGTCGCGTCTGGATCGGATTTTAGTAAAGTTTCTGAAAGTCGGCCCTGCTCATAAACATACTGCGTAACGCGATCATCCTTAGTCGCTATCACCAATGGATGGTTTGGACGCGAATTTTGCCAATGAGTGGTATCAACCAAGGTGGCATAAGCGCGTTGTTCTATGATTTGACCATTAAGATCGTATTGATAGGCAATAACAGCACCGATTTCATTAACGTTATAGGCTACCTGTCCAAATTCATTGTAAAAAATATGCGTGAACGCGCCTAGTGCGTCGCGAGTCATCGTGACACGCCCAGCGCTATCATAGAAACGAAATGCTTCACGAAAGCTATTACCTTGACTTTGTTCTTGATAAAGTGTTTGACCATACGGGTTATAATACTCGATAGATACGAGACCGGTTTCTTTATGAGTCATTCGAATCTCACCACCGTTATTATTACCCTTACCCAAATACTCCGTTGTGCTGGTACCCGAAGCGGATGTTTGGCTAATTACTCGACCTAAACCATCGTAAACCACACTACTTAACTGTGTGTTTATCCAATTCTTATCTTGATGGTTGTAAATGCCTTTAAAAGTTTGCAATAAATTGCCATGAGCATCATAAACATATCGCGTATATTCAGCCGCTTCATCCGTGACACCTTGACCCTCGCTATCCACTTTGGCGTAACCCAAAGTTGAAGATAAAGCGCCTCTCGCATCATATCGATATTCTGTCAATTGAACTTGAGATTGATTTTGTTCATTGGCCCAGAGCTCCATGTCGGATAATAAGAGTTGTGTATCATCTGACAAGATATCAACATCCAATGCCGTACCAATAAATTGTCGAGAGCTGGTGTGCTGCCCCCATTGATTGTAGCGATACTCTGTAACTCGCCCTTGTGCAGAAATATGAAAACGTTGACGACCCTGTTCATCGTACACAAAGCGTATTGTGATAAAATTGCTATCCAATGTTTCACGCTTAATCAACACGGTTCGCCCATTATTGACGATGGACTTGTCCCGATTTTTCGTACCATTTTGTATGCCACAGAAAGTCGCTTAAGCCACCTTGTTCAATGATTGAATAAATTGCTCAGGTGACAGGTTATTCAAACTCGAATGCGGACGAGTTTGATTGTAAAATTGTCGCCATTGCTCAATTTCAGCGATGGCTTCTTGTCCGGTGCGAAAGACGTGCATGTTAAGACACTCATCCCGGAGTTTCGAATGAAAGCTTTCCACATACCCGTTTTGCCAAGGTTTACCAGGGTCGATAAAGGTGGTTTGGGTATGAAAGCGTCCGAGCCAAAT
>JBCCZV010000058.1:0-22774 GCA_039187085.1 Pseudomonadota bacterium | reverse complement strand
TATGGGGTTACCATTTTCTCGTACGAAGGAAGGCCGAATTTACCAACGTCCTTTCGGGGGACAGTCCAAGCATTTTGGTGGTGAGCAGGCTGCGCGAACAGCGGCAGCGGCAGACCGAACAGGACATGCTCTTCTTCATACACTCTATCAACAAAATGTTGCAGCAAAGACTCAGGTTTTCAGTGAATGGTGTGCGCTAGATATGGTTCGCAACCAACATGGAACCGTTTGCGGTGTTGTAGCTCAATCCATTGAGACCGGTGAGATTGCTTTCTTCCGCTCTCGCGTTACCGTATTTGCTACCGGCGGTGCTGGTCGAATCTATGCATCCACCACCAATGCTCTCATCAATACTGGTGATGGAATTGGTATGGCATTGCGAGCAGGCATACCTGTTCAGGATATTGAAATGTGGCAATTCCATCCCACAGGTATTGCTGGAGCCGGTACTTTGGTCACTGAAGGGTGTCGTGGTGAAGGTGGATATCTCATCAATAAAGATGGTGAGCGGTTCATGGAGCGTTATGCACCAAATGCCAAAGATCTGGCTGGTCGAGATGTCGTTGCTCGTTCTATGACCAAAGAAATTCTAGAAGGACGTGGATTCGGACCGAATGGGGATCATGTAAAATTAAAACTCGATCACTTAGGTGCAGACATTCTTAACAAGCGTCTTCCTGGTATTTTGGAGTTATCAAGAACTTTTGCTCATGTCGATCCCATTAAAGAGCCTATCCCTGTCGTTCCGACTTGTCATTATATGATGGGTGGTGTACCTACAAATTATCATGGACAAGTCATTGAAACTGATGGCTACGGCAACGACAAAATTGTTGATGGATTTTATGCTGTTGGTGAAGTTGCGTGTGTTTCTGTGCATGGTGCCAACCGTCTTGGCGGAAACTCCTTACTCGATTTGGTGGTGTTCGGTCGAGCTGCTGGCTTACATCTTGAAGAAGCCTTTAAAGAAGGTGTTCCCCTTGCTGAAGTTTCAGATGATGACCTAGAACCCGCTCTACAAAGATACAATCGTTGGGAAGATTCGCAAAATGGTGAGTCTCCAGAAGAAATCAAGAAAGCATTGAACACCGTCATGCAAAACTGTTTTGGCGTATTCCGAACCGGAGAGCTGATGCAAAAAGGGCTTGTTGAGTTGCGCGAGCTACGTGAGAAGCTTAAAAATGCTGAATTAAAAGACAAAAGCATGGTTTTCAATACGCAACGAATCGAGTGTTTAGAGTTAGAAAATCTGATGGAGGTTGCAATGGCCACTGCTGTTGCGGCTGAATATCGTAAAGAGAGTCGTGGGGCTCATAGCCGTGAGGACTTCCCTGATCGTGATGATGAAAAGTGGTTGTCTCATACGCTATATCACCCTGAGGCGGAAAAAATGAGCAAGAGGCCTGTTAATATGAAACCTCGTAATGTTGATCCTTTCCCGCCGAAAGTTCGCAGTTATTAATGTAGGAGTGAGAAATGCGTTTTTCCGTTTATCGCTATAATCCAGATGTGGACAAAAAGCCTTACATGCAGGAGCTGGAGTTAGATATTCCTGAAGGTTCTGACATGATGCTCCTCGAAGCTTTAATCAAACTCAAAGAGAAAGATGCTAGCATCACTTTCAGACGTTCTTGCCGAGAAGGGGTTTGTGGTTCCGATGGGATGAATATTAATGGCAAGAATGGTCTAGCGTGTATAACGCCAGTGAAATCATTGAAAGAGCCTGTTGTTGTTAGGCCACTTCCAGGTTTGCCAGTCATTCGTGATTTAATTGTTGATATGGGACAATTTTATCGACAGTATGAAAAGGTTAAACCTTATTTGCAAAACGATGGTGAACCGCCAGCCAAGGAAAGATTGCAATCCGAAGAAGAGCGAGCAAATCTTGACGGTCTTTACGAATGTATTCTTTGCGCGTGTTGTTCTACATCTTGTCCTTCGTTTTGGTGGAACCCTGATAAATTTGTGGGTCCTGCTGGGCTTTTGCAAGCATACCGTTTTCTTGCTGATAGTAGAGATAACTCCACAGATGAACGACTTAAGGATTTGGATGACGCCTACAGTGTTTTCCGTTGCAGAGGGATCATGAATTGCGTTAACGTTTGTCCAAAAGGCTTGAATCCAACAAAAGCCATTGGCAAAGTTCGCTCTATGTTGTTGTCCCGCTCCGTTTAAACTCCTTGGTAGTCCTTAAATGCTTCAAGAGGTTAAAAAATTAACCTCTTGATAGTCAACACTTGTTGCCTTATTGAAAAAAATCGCTACTATAGAACTCGGAATTATCTGTAATTTCATTGGTAACTATTAATAGTTTATAATTATACTCAACTTTATTCGGTTTTTGTTTTGCAAAGACCCGTTTGATTACCATTCTCGTTTCACCAATTACTTTTTAGCCGTATTTATTAATAGGCTTGAGGTCATAAAAGCATGCATGAAGGAATGAAAGCTTGGTTCGACTCCAGTCAATTCGCTGGTGCCAATGCCGCTTATCTTGAAGAAATTTACGAACAATATTTAATTAATCCTAACCAAGTTGATTCAGACTGGAAAAACCTTTTTGACCAGCTTCCTAAACATGCAACAGGCAATGGCGCGGATGTTTTACACTCAGAAATTCGCGATTATTTTAGGCAGCTCGCTATAGACACACGAAGAGGCCGAATGAACTTGGATGGCGCTGCTGAATATGACGCCAAACAAGACAAGGTGACGGACTTAATTATTGCTTATCGTGTTCATGGTCATCAACATGCTTCTCTTGACCCTCTAGGTCTTTGGAATCAACTCAGGGTTCCACAACTTTCTCTAGACTATTACGATTTAACCGAACGTGATATGACCCGACGCTTTAAAACGGGCTTTATCAATGGTCCTAAAGATCTTTCTCTCGCCGAAATCCATAAAAAAATGATAGAGACATACTGCGGTTCTGTGGGTGTCGAGTATATGCATATCATGAATACTGAAGAAACTATGTGGCTGCAAGAGCGCATAGAGCGTAATAATGCGAAAGAAAACTTCACCAAAGAAGAAAAAGTTAGAACACTCTACGGTTTAGTTGCTGCTGAGGGTTTAGAAAAATACTGTGGTGCTAAATTCCCAGGCGCTAAGCGTTTCTCGCTTGAAGGCGGCGACTCTTTGGTCCCGATGCTGGATAACCTAGTGCAGCGTTCAGGCGCGCAGGGAGCGCGTGAAATCGTCATTGGTATGGCGCATCGCGGTCGTTTGAACGTATTGATTAACCTACTTGGCAAACGTACAGAAGAGTTATTTGACGAGTTTGCGGGTAAGCATACTGATGTCTATGGGTCGGGTGATGTCAAATACCATCAAGGCTTTTCTTCAGATATTAAAACTCCGGGTGGTGTTGTTCATTTAGCGCTAGCATTTAATCCGTCACATCTTGAAATTGTGAGCCCAGTGGTTGAGGGTTCATGCCGTGCTCGCTTAGAGAGACGACAGGATGAGTCCATGAAAAGTGTGCTACCTGTGATTATTCACGGTGATGCTGCTTTCACAGGGCAAGGTGTTGTGATGGAGACATTTAACATGTCGCAAACCAACGCATACAAAACGGGTGGTACGGTTCATATTGTCATCAACAACCAAGTGGGCTTTACGACGAATAAACAAGAAGATGCGCGTTCTACGGTGTACTGCACAGATGTCGCTAAAATGGTGCAGGCTCCGATTTTCCACGTAAACAGTGATGACCCAGAAGCGGTTTTATTTGTTACGCAGCTTGCTTTGGACTACAGAAATAAATTCCACAAAGATGTTGTGATTGACTTGGTTTGTTATCGCCGTCATGGCCATAACGAAGCGGATGAGCCCAAAGCCACTCAACCTTTGATGTACAGTAAAATTCGTAATCACCCAACGACTTACCGACTCTATGCCGACACCCTGATCGCTCGTGGTATTATTGAAAAGGGCCAAACCAAGAAGATGATTGAGGACTACCGGGCGGCATTGGACAAAGGTGACAAAGTGGTTAACGATTGGTTACCCATGGAGCAGCACAAGTTTACTGTCGATTGGAAACCTTACTTGCATCAGGATTGGGATGCTCCTGCTGCTACTGGCATTTCCAGAGAAAAACTCTTGCATTTAGGTGAAAAAGTCGTTTCCGTTCCCGAGTCATTTACGCTCAATTCGCGCGTTAAAAAGATTGTTGGTGATCGCCAGAAAATGTTAAATGAAGAGCAGCCCATCGACTGGGGGTGTGCAGAGTTACTGAGTTACGCGGCTCTTCTCTCCGATGGCTTTCCAATTCGGATTTCCGGCCAAGATAGTGGGCGTGGCACATTCTTCCACCGTCATGCGGTTTGGCACGATCAAAATACGGGTGATACGCATATTACCCTGAAAAATTTAGGCGGTGAGCAAGCTGAGTTTAATGTTTATGATTCTGTATTGTCTGAAGAAGCTGTTTTGGCTTTCGAATACGGTTATTCAACAACTGAACCGCGCGCTTTAGTGATTTGGGAAGCCCAGTTTGGTGACTTTGCCAATGGTGCTCAGGTTGTGATTGATCAGTTTATTAGTTCTGGTGAGCATAAATGGGGGCGTTTGTCAGGTCTCGTCATGTTTTTGCCACACGGTTATGAGGGGCAGGGGCCGGAGCATTCTTCTGCTCGACTTGAAAGATATCTGCAATTGTGTGCTGAACACAATATTCAAGTTTGCGTGCCAACGACACCAGCACAAGTTTTCCACATGATTCGCCGACAAATGATTCGTCAGATGCGTAGGCCTTTGGTCGTTATGACACCAAAAAGCTTACTTCGTCATAAGATGGCTGTGTCTGCAATGGATGAGTTAATCAATGGTGAATTCCGGCCTGTTATTGAAGAAGTTGATAGCTCGATTGCGCCTCAAGAAGTAACGCGTGTCATTTTATGTAGCGGCAAAGTCTATTACGAATTAGTGGAAAAACGCTCTGAACTTGGGTTAAACCATGTGGCTATTTTGCGTATTGAGCAACTTTATCCTTTTCCAACGGAAATTTTGACAGAAATGCTCAAAGCCTACGCTCATGTTCAGGAGTTTGTCTGGTGCCAAGAAGAGCCCATGAATCAAGGTGCATGGTATAGCAGTCAGCATAACTTTAATCACTGCTTACCTTCAGATCTGCGTGTACATTTTGCGGGAAGGGAGGCATCAGCTTCTCCAGCGGCGGGTTACATGGCATTGCATCTTAAAGAACAAGAGCAACTTATTGCTGATGCCTTAGGTATCACTAACGAATAATCTGAAAAATTAAATTATACTATTGAAGTTTCATAGCACGTTATGAATTGTAAGGAAATCTCCCATGTCAATTGATATTAAAGTACCTGTTTTACCTGAATCTGTAGCTGATGCCACCATCGCAACCTGGCATAAAAAACCTGGAGAAGCTGTTTCCAGAGATGAAAATCTTGTTGATATTGAAACAGATAAAGTGGTTCTCGAAGTGGTTGCACCGGAAGATGGTTTCATCGACAAATTTGTAAAAGAGGAAGGTGACACGGTACTTGCTGAGGAGGTTATTGCTTTATTCACGCCTGGTGCTGCAGAAACCACTCAGGCATCCACCGATAATGCTGCTTCAACAGAACCTGCTTCTGCAGCTGAAGCGGCTGCTACCAATGATGCCCTGTCGCCATCAGTTCGGCGTGTTGTAGGTGAACATGGTTTAAATCCAGCGACATTAGAAGGTACAGGTAAGGGCGGTCGTATCACCAAAGAAGATGCACAAAAAGCAGCGTCCGGCGCCTCAGCCCCCAAAGCTCAATCGACGACAAGTATGCCAAGCCCTGTTCAAGGTGCGCGTGAAGAGCGCAGAGAGCCAATGACTCGCTTGCGTCAGCGTATTGCGGAGCGTTTAGTGGAAGCTCAGCAGACTGCAGCTATGTTGACGACATTTAACGAAGTTAACATGAAACCTTTGATGGATATTAGAAAACGTTACAAAGACGAGTTTGAAAAACAAAAAGGTGTACGTCTCGGGTTCATGTCTTTTTTCTGTAAAGCTGTGGTTGAAGCGCTTAAACGTTTCCCTGAAGTGAATGCTTCCATTGATGGCACTGATGTGGTTTATCATGGTTATTACGATGTCGGTGTCGCCGTGTCTTCACCAAGAGGGTTAGTTGTGCCTGTTTTGCGAGACGTTGATTTGATGTCAATTGCAGATATCGAGCGCGGCATTAACGAGTATGCAAAAAAAGCGAAAGACAACAAGCTGGGTGTTGAAGAATTAACAGGTGGAACTTTCACCATTTCTAATGGTGGTGTTTTTGGCTCTTTGATGTCAACGCCTATCATTAACCCACCTCAAAGTGGGATTTTGGGTATGCACCGAATTCAAGAAAGACCGATGGCCGTTGACGGTCAGGTGGTGATATTACCTATGATGTACCTTGCGTTTTCTTATGACCATCGCATTATTGATGGTAAAGAATCCGTCAGCTTTTTGAAAACCGTAAAAGAGTTGCTTGAAGATCCGTCTCGACTACTTTTAAACATATAAAGTTTTATAACACCAAGGGTAAATTACCCTTGGATCTTTAATTTAATATTAAGTGAGCTAATATTATGAATTTGCATGAGTATCAAGCGAAGCAGCTTTTCGCTGAGTACGGGTTGCCCGTATCGAAAGGCATTGCTGTCGATGTCCCTGAAGATGCGGTTAAAGCAGCGGAAGAAATTGGTGGTGATCTTTGGGTGGTAAAAGCTCAAGTTCATGCGGGTGGTCGAGGTAAAGCAGGCGGTGTTAAAGTTCTTTCTTCCAAAGATGAAATTAAAGCTTTTGCAGAAAAATGGCTTGGCAATCGTTTGGTCACTTACCAAACAGATGCTAATGGTCAACCGGTTTCAAAAATTCTTGTTGAGTCTTGCACCGATATCGATTCTGAGCTTTATTTAGGTGCCGTACTGGATCGCGCTTCTCGTCGTGTTGTCTTCATGGCTTCTACCGAAGGCGGCGTTGAAATTGAGAAAGTTGCGGAAGAAACGCCAGAAAAAATCATCAAAGCCGTGATCGATCCTTTAACCGGGGCGCAGCCTTATCAGGCACGTGAAATTGCTTTCAAATTGGGTTTAAACCCTGCTCAAATTAAACAGTTCACGCAAATTTTCTTAGGTCTTTCTAAGCTTTTCATCGAAAATGATTTGGCGTTACTGGAAGTAAACCCACTCGTTATCACCAAAGAAGGTAATCTTCATTGCCTAGATGCCAAAATCAACATTGATAGCAACGCACTTTATCGTCAGCCTAAGTTGCGTGAAATGCATGATCCATCACAAGATGATGAACGCGAAGCTCACGCAGCAAAATGGGAACTCAACTATGTCGCACTCGATGGCAACATCGGCTGTATGGTGAATGGCGCAGGTTTAGCCATGGGTACCATGGATATCATTAAGTTACACGGTGGTCAGCCAGCGAACTTCTTAGATGTGGGTGGCGGCGCCACAAAAGAGCGTGTAACCGAAGCTTTCAAGATTATTTTATCGGATGACAATGTCAAAGCCGTTTTGGTAAATATTTTCGGTGGTATTGTTCGTTGCGATTTAATAGCAGAAGGTATTATTGGCGCGGTTCAAGAAGTCGGTGTTTCTGTTCCTGTGGTTGTTCGTCTTGAAGGTAACAACGCAGAGCTAGGCGCTAAAGTATTGGATAATAGTGGCCTTAACATTATTTCAGCAACCGGTTTGACAGATGCTGCAACAAAAGTTGTAGAAGCAGCGGAGGGCAAATAAATGAGTATATTAATTAATAAAGATACCAAGGTTATTTGCCAAGGTTTCACCGGATCACAAGGCACTATGCACTCCGAGCAAGCTCTTGAGTATGGTACAAAATTAGTGGGTGGTGTAACACCAGGCAAAGGTGGCCAAACTCACCTCGGTTTACCTGTTTTTAACACAGTAGCTGAAGCCGTTGAAAAAACAGGCGCAGAAGCTTCTGTGATTTATGTACCAGCCCCTTTCTGTAAAGACTCTATTTTAGAAGCAGCAAACGCTGGCATTAAATTGGTTGTTTGTATCACTGAAGGTATTCCAACTTTAGATATGTTGGACGCCAAAGTGAAATGTGATGAGTTAGGTGTTGTACTTATTGGTCCTAACTGTCCGGGTGTTATCACTCCTGGTGAATGTAAAATTGGTATTATGCCTGGTCATATCCATAAGCCAGGTAAAGTGGGCATCGTTTCTCGTTCAGGAACTTTGACCTACGAAGCTGTTAAGCAAACAACAGATTTAGGATATGGCCAAAGTACTTGTGTGGGAATTGGCGGTGATCCTATTCCCGGCAGTAACTTCATTGATATCTTAGCCTTGTTTGAGAAAGATCCTCAAACAGAAGCCATTGTAATGGTTGGTGAAATTGGCGGCTCTGCCGAAGAAGAAGCGGCTGCCTATATCAAAGCGAATGTCACCAAACCTGTTGTTTCTTATATTGCGGGCGTTACAGCTCCTCCAGGAAAACGTATGGGTCATGCGGGTGCTATTATCGCTGGCGGTAAAGGAACAGCCGACGAAAAATTTGCTGCTTTGGAAGACGCTGGTGTAAAAACCGTCAGAAGTCTTGCGGATATCGGGAAAGCTTTAGGCGAAGTGACGGGGTGGTAAATTAACCGCGAAGTTGCTAAATAAAGCTTTTTTAAAGGGGCAAAGCTGTAAAGGCTTTCCCCCTTTTGTTATTCAAGTAAGCTTATTTAATAAACTTACTTAGCATCACCACGATCTAAATGCTGGATTTTTCCAGGCACACCATTCCATTTTTCAGCTTCTGGCATGGATTCTTTCATTTCGGTAATTTGTGGCCAAGACTTGGCAAGCTCAGCATTTAATTGAATATATTCTTTTTGTTCCTCAGGAACATCATCTTCTTCGAAGATTGCTTCAACTGGGCATTCTGGCTCACATAACGCACAGTCTATACATTCATCCGGATCAATGACTAAAAAGTTAGGACCTTCGTAGAAACAGTCTACGGGACAGACTTCAACACAATCGGTGTGCTTACAGTTAACGCAGTTGTCAGTGACCACAAATGCCATGATTTTCTCCTGAGGTTAATCTTTGTCGTAATTGACATTCACTTTGAGTAATAGTTTAACCGTTAATGGCTGTTTGATAAACTCTTGAGTTGATATAAGAAATTTAACGCTTCTCTCGGCGTCATGTCATCCACGTTAGCAGAATTTAATGCTGCTAAAGCTGGATGTAATGGCGCGATTGAAGGCTTGGTTTTTTTAGGGCTTTTTGTTGAAGCTGAAATATCCCTCTGTTTTTGAGATTCCAGCTCTTGTAACTTTTTCTCTGCTTTATCAATAACAGTTTTGGGGATACCAGCCAGTTTTGCCACCTGGATACCAAAACTCCGACTTGCTGGCCCTGTATTGATGGCGTGATTGAAGATAATGGTATCTTGTGTTTCGACGGCATCACAATGAATATTAATCACATTGTCGTGGGTTTCAGCTAATTGCGTCAGTTCAAAATAGTGGGTGGCAAATAATGTCAAGCTGCCGACATTTTGTAAGGCTTCGGCAGCAGCCCAAGCGATAGATAGTCCGTCATAGGTACTTGTGCCACGACCAATTTCATCCATCAATACCAGGCTGTTCTCTGTCGCTTGATTGAGTATCGTTGCCGTTTCCGTCATTTCCACCATGAAGGTTGATTTGCCGCTCGCTAAATCATCATTGGCACCAATCCGAGTGAAAATACGATCAATAAGCGGAATCTGGGCGGAATGAGCGGGTACATAACTTCCGACATGAGCCAACAAGGCGATCAGCGCTGTTTGGCGCATGTAAGTCGATTTACCACCCATGTTGGGTCCGGTGATAATTTGTAAAGATTGAGTTTGGCTCATGTGACAATCATTTGCGATAAAGGGAGCACTTTGGGCAGTTTCCACAACTGGGTGACGCCCTTGCTCAATGCGCAAATCATCTGTTTCTGAAAGAGTAGGGCGGCAATAGTTGAGTGTTGATGCGCGTTCAGCCAAGTTAGCGTAAACATCCAGTTCAGCCAATGCCGTTGCGGTCAATTGAAGCGCTTCAAGATCAAGGGCCACCGTTTCAATAATTTCTTCGAAAAGTTGTTTTTCTAGCGTCAAGGCTTTACTACGAGCTGTCAGTACTTTTTCTTCATGACGTTTTAACTCAGGAGTGATAAACCGTTCCGCATTTTTCAGTGTTTGGCGTCTAATATATTCGGTGGGAGCGGATTGCGCTTGGGCACGACTAATTTCAATAAAGAATCCGTGCACTTTGTTATATCCCACTTTTAAAGTAGCAATCCCCGTTTTTTTGCGTTCTTTCTGCTCCAATTTTTGAATGAAGGCATCAGCATTTTCGGAAAGATTTCTGAGAGCATCCAGCTCTTCATTGAAACCTTCTGCAACCATGCCGCCATCGCGGGCAATGGCAGGTGGCGTAGCGACTATTGCTTGTGTTAAAAACGTGACAAGCTCGGGGTAGTGACTTAATTGTTTAGCTAGGCTTGAAAAGGTTTGTCCTTTGACTTTTTTCAGTATTTGGTGGATATCTGGCAGCAGACCTAGTGTGTCTCTTAGACGAGAAAGATCGCGAGGCGTGGCACTGCGCATCGCTATTCTTGGAAGTATGCGCTCGATATCTGCCATCGATTTCATCGAAGTGCTAATATCGTCAAATAAATCAAAATCAATGAATGCCGCGATATAATTCTGTCGATCCTGGATGAGCCCTGTATTGTTTAGCGGTGCTTGTATCCAGCGTTTTAAGCGGCGACTGCCCATCGCGGTGGCTGTATTATCCAGTACGCTAAAAAGTGTGTGAGCGTTGCCACCTTGTATATTTTCGATGAGTTCTAGATTTTTACGGCTGGCGACATCCAACTGCAGGAACTCTTCGCAGCGTTCAAGTCTGGGTGGGCGTATATGGGTGGGTAATTGCTTTTGTGTGCTACGAACATACTCGAATAGCGCACTACTCGCTTTCAAGGCTAGAGGTAAATCTTGACAACCAAAGGCAGTCAGATCTTTCACTTTAAAAATTTCTTTGAGTAATCGTTGAGCTTTTTCACTGTCAAAATCCCAATCAGGACATAAGGTGACAGAAGCCTTACGCTCATCCGGTAAAGCAATCTGGGTCGATTCAGCCACTAAGATTTCAGAGGGTTGAATTCTTTCTAATTCGCTGAGTAGGTGGGTTTCGTCGCTGGCTTCAAGCAAGGTAAAGTCGCCACTGGATAACTCAAGTCCCGCGATTCCATAACCCCCTTTATTGCCCGATGAAATGGCACACAGAATATTGGCGGATTTAGCATCCAGGAGGGCTTCATCATTTAAAGTACCTGGTGTCAATATACGAACAACTTCCCGCTCAACCGGCCCTTTACTGGTTGCAGGGTCGCCCGTTTGTTCGCAAATAGCCACAGATTTTCCAAGCTTGACGAGCTTGGCTAAATAAGATTCGGCTGAATGATAAGGAACACCTGCCATAGGAATAGGATTACCTGCGGATGACCCGCGTGCTGTTAAAGTGATATCGAGTAAATCGGCAGCTTTGCTGGCATCGTCGAAAAACAGCTCGTAAAAATCGCCCATACGATAAAACAACAACTCGTTAGGATGCTGCTCTTTGATTCGGAGGTATTGTTGCATCATAGGGGTGTGTTTGATTTCTTGTTTGCTATTCATACGATGTTTTTTCTAACCTATTGAAATAAATTATAAATGTGTTTTTTTGATGGTTTTTAAAACGAATACAGATTTATGGAGACGTGTCGCTGCTGGTATCCCTACGGTGCGTTCTCGCAATGCCAAAAATAAACAAGCAATATTACGTTGAATACAGCTCAAGAGCTAGATATTTGCGTAGAAAATACAGCATAAAAAATTACACGATAGCCTATTACTAGACATTTTCTGATTTAATGAGGGGACGGTAAGCGTTAAAGCTATGCCTATAGAAAGGTACTAATATATGATACTTCTAGAGTATCTATAGGTTATTTATTAAATAAAAGTTTAATATCTCGAGTTTTTTATGCAGAATTCATTCAATAAGAGCTTCAATAAAGGGGTTCTGGCAAGATAAGGTTTTGGGTGGACATAATGATGGGTGTTACGATAAAAGGGATTGGTGTTTCTGAACCTAGAAAGTTAGTAAACTCCGCAGAAATTGATCGGTTTTTAAAGATTGAAGTGGGAAGTACACGAAACAGAACAGGGATAAAGTCTCGACGCTATGTCGAGTCTGAATCCGCGGGAGAACTTGCCGTAGATGCGATTATTAAAGCGTTAGATGACGCATCAATAGGTATTAATGAAGTGGATTGTATCATTTCTGCTTCAGGCACTATGGAGCAAGCTATACCCTATAATGGTGCTAATATTCATAGGTTGTTAAACTTAGAAGTTCCCATTCCAACTTTTGATGTCAACATGACATGCCTTAGTTCAGTTGCCGCAATCAATGTCGCTAATGCGCTTATTCAAAACAATACTTATGAAAATATCTTAATTGTTTCTTCTGAGATCGCCTCAGTAGGAATAGATTGGAACGATAGGGAAGTAGGTGGGATGTTTGGTGATGGTGCTGGAGCGATAGTCTTGGGACAATCTAAATCCGAAGCGAAAAGACTCATAGCCAGTCATTTTGAAACACATAGCGAAGGTTACGGTTATTGCCAGATAAAGGGTGGCGGGAGTTTGCATCACCCAACCAAAGTTGAAGGTGCCGATTATTCATCTTATGGCATGTTTGCTATGCGAGGTAAGGATGCCTATAGATTAACCGCAAAAGTAATGCCTAAGTTCTTTGAGACTTTATTATCGAAGGCAGCATTGAGTTTACAAGATGTTGATTGGGTCGTACCCCATCAAGCCAGCCATTTGGCACTATCGCACTTACAGAAACGGTTTGGCATACCAGAGAACAAACTCATTAATATTCTGAGTCAGAAAGGTAATCAAATAGCTGCTTCTATACCTAATGCATTACATACACTACTCAAGGAAAAACCGGTATCAGAGGGTGATATCCTTCTTATGATAGGCACTTCCGCAGGAATGAGTTTAGGTGGTGTTATTTTGGAAATATAATGAAAGCGATTGTCACAGGCGGAACGGGTTTTTTAGGCAGTCATCTGGTAGAAATGCTAGTTGATGAAGGGTGGTCAGTTATTGTATTGGCTAGGAATATAAGCAATGACTCATCAGCGCATTTAAAAAATGTAGATTTTAAGTCAGCTGATATTTCAAATCTTGATGATTTAGAAGGAGTCTTCGAAGAGGTTGATGTTGTTTTTCATTGCGCAGCATTATCTTCTGCGTGGGGTGAATACGATAATTTTTATCTTACGAATGTACAAGGAACCCGAAATGTTCTGACATGTTGCGAAAAGTTTAGTGTGAAAAAATTAATTTACGTTTCTTCAACAAGTATTTATTTCAAATATAAAGATGAGATTAATATCTCAGAAACACAAACTTTAAATTATCCTTTTGCCAATGCTTATGCCGAAACAAAATATCTTGGTGAACAGGTGGTATTAAACGAAAAGAAGCATATTGATGTGATTATTGTGAGACCTCGAGGTATTGTAGGTGATGGTGATGTCGCAATTATGCCTAGAATATTAAGAGTTGCTAAAAAAGGATTTTTTCCTCTGTTAAGACGAGGCAATTCCATGGTAGATATTACCTATGTAAAAAATGTTGCACATGCCCTAATGCTTTGTGCGAAGATTCATGGGCTTGATGGAGAAGTTTTTAATATTTCAAATGATCAACCTATGAAAGTTAAACACTTGTTGGATTTTGTTTTAAAAGAAAAAGCCGTTAGATTGATAAAAACACCTTACTTTATCATTATTTGCTTGGCTTGGATTTCTGAATGTTTTGCTAAATTGACGCATGGTGAAGAGCCAAAGTTGACAATGTATGGAGTAGGATTGTTAGCTTACACGCAAACCTTGAATATTGATAAGGCTAAAAAAGTTTTAGGTTATGAGTCGAAATACTCCATAGAATATGCGGTTGCTCAATATATTAAATGGGAAAAAAATCATGCTCGAAATTCTTAAAGTAGGACATTGTTGGCATCCAGAAGCTATGATTTTGAGAAACTGTAGTTTGAAAAAAATGCAATTTCCCGCTTATGTAGGTCTATTACAACACCCTTCTAAGGGATTCATGTTGTTTGATACGGGTTATGCAAAAAGATTTATCGATGAAACCCATTTTTCCCCAGAAATAGCTTATAGGTGGATTACTCCAATGCAATTAGGCTGTAAGGAACATTTGATTTCGCAACTTAGTTCAAAAGGTATCGCGCCATCCGATATAAAATATATATTTATTTCGCATTTCCATGCTGATCATATTTCGGGGTTATTAGATTTTCCAGACGCAAAATACCTGTGCTCTAAACTTGCTTATCAGGACATTATACAACGCGGTAGATTGAGCGGTTTGTTAAAAGGGTATTTGAAGAAGCTTATTCCGTTAGATTTTCACAAAAGATGTATCTTCATTGAAGAACTGAAAAAGATAAATTTATTACCATCGCTTTCGCCATTCATTGATGGGTATGACATATTTAGAGATGGTTCATTAATAGCAATCAGTTTACCTGGACATGCCGCTGGGCAATATGGATTGTTTTGTGTTGACAGTGAACAGGGTATCTTCTTAGTGGGGGATGCGGCTTGGACAAAAGATGCTTACGAAAAAAATATTTATCCTAATCCGCTAGCGTATCTTATTATGGAGAGTAGAAAACGCTATATAGAAACTTTGGATAATTTAAGTCAGTTATATGCTAGCGGGCATGGTATTAAAATAATACCTTCGCACTGTGAAATTTCAGCTGCGGAGTATATATCCTCACATGAAGATCGTTGATATCTATTTCTTCATAAAAGGCTATCTACAAGCTAAGATAGGCGTGCGTTTTTCTAGGTCGTCTATTCATAATTTTCAAAAAAAACGGTTTAAACAATTTTCATATAAGACTTTAAGCGCCTCTCGTTATTATTCACAGTATGTGGGTAAAGATATCGAGCATTTTCCAATAATGAATAAAAAAATACATATGGAAAATTTTGACCAGATTAATACCCAGAATCTGAGTCGAGACAAAGCTTTAAAAATCGCTATAGATTCCGAGAAATCTCGAGATTTCGAGCCTGAATATGAGGGCTTTTCTGTTGGTTTGTCTTCCGGAACGAGTGGTAATCGAGGATTATTTATACTGTCATCCAAAGAACGAGCTTTATGGGCTGGTTACATTATCGGTAAAATGCTGCCATTGACTATGAAAAAACAAAAAGTTGCTTTTTTCTTAAGAGCTAATAATCATCTCTATGAAACATCGAATGGGTTATTTTTAACCTTTAAATTTTATGATTTGTTGCAGGGTATTGAAAAAAATATTCAATCATTAAATACTTTTTCTCCATCTATTCTGATTGCTCCTGCGAGTGTTTTAAAAAAAATTGCTGAAAGTAAAGCTAAAATCTACCCCAAAAGAATCATTTCTGTAGCAGAAGTTCTTGAAGTAGCTGATAAAGAGGTTATAGAAAATATATTTCACGTTAAGGTTGAACAAATTTATCAATGCACTGAAGGTTTTTTAGCTGCTTCTTGCAAACAGGGTGGCATACACCTCAATGAAGACGCTTATATCATAGAGAAACAGTGGATTGATAAATCCACGGGACGGTTTAGTCCTATTATTACGGATTTAAACAGGGTGACACAGCCTATTGTCAGGTATTTATTAGATGATGTCTTGATAGTAAAAAACGAGCCTTGTGCATGTGGCTCTTCAATGCAGAGGATAGAAAAGATTGAAGGGCGTTGCGATGATATTCTTTTACTGAAAAATATCGATAATAAAAAAGTTGATGTTTTTCCGGATCTCATACGCAATACGATTATTTCGAGCTGTGGTAGCATAGAAGAGTATCGGTTAATTCAAATAGAAGAAAATACCCTACAAATACAAGTATCGCCTTACACGGGTGAAATCATTCAGAGTCTTGATGATTCATTAAATAGGCTATGGCATAGATTATCTCTTGTTGTGCCACAGTGTGAATACATTGAATATCAAGCCACTAAGATAGTGCAAAAACAAAGACGAATTGTAAGAAAATACCATGGCTAATTTTTTAATCACAGGTTCCAGGGCTCCAGTAGCCTTAGAGTTAGCCAGAAACCTAGCTACGTTTGGTCATTGTGTGTTTCTCGCTGATTCATTACGTTTCCCATTAGGCCGACGTTCAAAATTTGTATCAAAATCTTTTTATATTACAGCTCCCAGAAAATCGTTAAAGAAATATAATTTAGAGCTTCAAGCAATACTGCTTGAAAATAAAATCGATATATTGATACCAACATGCGAAGAAGTTTTTTATCTATCTGCCATTAAAAAAGATTTAGAAAAATACGCTACAGTATTTTGTCCAAACTTTGAATTAATAAAATCATTGCACAGTAAATATAAGATTTTTACCTGTGCAGAAGATACCGGTTTTTTAGTACCTCATTCTGAAGTAGTTACATTGGAAGAGTTGAAGAAAAAAGATAATTTTGAAGGATTAGTGGTTAAGAAAGAGTTTTGTCGGTTTGGCACTGATGTCTTGATTGAACCAACCAATAAAAAAATTACATTGTCTCATGGCAAACGTTTTATTTTGCAAGAAAAAATAGTAGGCACAGAATATTGTTCTTATGCTATTGCAAACAAAGGCAAAGTGAGTTTTGTCAGTATTTATGAACCGAAACATAGAGTGAGAAAAACAGCAGGAATTTACTTTGAACCTGTTGTTGAGCCGACTATTGAGCAACGAATTATTAATTTTTGTGAAAAAAATAAAATTACTGGTCAAATAGGCTTTGATGTGATTAAAAATGAGAAAGGTGTTTACTTATTAGAATGTAACCCAAGAGCAACGAGTGGACTTCATTTGCTATCAGCCATGAATTTATCAAAAGGTTTTATTAGCGAATATAAACATAACGCTATATCCGAATTGACATTGAACCCCAAGATGATCACTTTAGCCATGTTGCTTATTGGGTTTCCATTGGCAATGCTCAATTGTAACATTCATGTATGGAAAAGAGATTTTTTAAGAGCTCAAGATGTTATCTCTCTCAAGAATGATAAATCGTTTTTTTTCTATTCTCTCTTATCTTTTGCTGAAATAATATTCATATCTCTTCGTGAGTTTAAATCATTAAGAGCCGCTTCAACGCACGATATTGAATGGGATGGAGAGGATTTAGATGGCTAGGATCAGAAGCTTTCGCTATAGTCCACAATCTATAGAGAGCTATACCTCAGATATTAGAAAGGATTCCGCGTGTTATATAGAAAATGTTGATACCATTTTTTCAAATTTGCAAGTATCAAATGAATTAAGCATTCCTGTCACGATAAATAATCAAGAATATAAGAATAGCTATGTTAATTCCCCCTACACGGCATTAATTCCGTATTGCAAACAAGAGTTAAAAAAAGTTGATTCTCAACTATTAAGATTGATAATTTCTACTCTCATTTTTTCATTCGATAATATTCTTAAAAGCGCAAAAATCAATAAAGTTGTTCAATTGAATAACTGGATGTTATCTACAAACTTGTTTCCTGATGTATTGAATAAAGCACATATTTTAAAAGCGAGAGATTTGATGCTAGATTCAAACCCCAAACATGTATTGATGTTTCGCTCCTTGAATTATCATAATCATGCCGAATTGATCGAATGGTTTCAAGCTTGTGGCTTTTGCATGCTGCCAATGCGTCAAGTTTACCTATTTGATAAGGATATTCGTGATTTTTCGAAAACTCATAATTATAAAATGGATAAAAAGCTGATTGGAAACACATCTTATAAACTTGTGCAAGAAAATGACATCACAAAAAAGGATTATCCCCGGATTATTGAATTGTATAACATGCTTTATATCAATAAATATTCACAACACAACCCTAAATTCACGACTCAATTTATTGAATTGATCGCTAAGCATCCAAACTTTATGCTTGAAGGTTTTAGAAACAACAGTGGAACACTTGATGCAGTAGGAGGCAGGTTTGAAATGGACGGAATAGTCACACTACCTATTGTTGGTTATGATACCTCTAAACACAAGAAATTTGCTTTATATCGACTCGTAATGATGTCTACCTTACTCTACGCTGAAACTCATCATCTCGTTTTTAATGCTAGCTCTGGTGCTTCTCACTTTAAACGTTTAAGAGGAGCTGTACCCTTTATTGAATATGCGGCGGTTCACTACAAAAACCTCCCTTTTTACAGAAAAATGCTCTGGAAATTTTTGAATATAACCCTAACACGGATTTTTATTCCTATCATGAAAAAGTATGAGTTGTAAGAAAAGCTCATATTCGCTCTTTCAATGCTGTTGTAACCAGACTATAACTGCCAGAATCCGGTCTCAATACCATGATGAATAACTATGGCGCAGGTTCCATGTTCGCCAAGCTTCATGGGAGGAACAGCCACTTCGGCTCCCGACTTTTCTGCTGTTTTGACGGTCATTTCAATATTCTCAACGAGAATATAAGGTCGAACGGTGGGTTGCTCTGTGTCGCGTAGCGGTGCTCTAATACCTATCAATCCTCCATTTGAAATTTCTGCAACGCGTGCACCGCCTAAAATAGGGTCGCTCTCTTTGAAAGCCACCTTATGAAGCAATGAGTAGGTTTCACAAGTCTTATCAACTTCGGTAGTGACAATTTCTAAGTATTGAATTTTCATTCTGTTTCCTTGGCTAGGATGTTGATTCATGTATTTTTCATAGGTTGCTCATATTGTCGTCTTTCTTGTTCACTGTCTAGCTAAAGTTTTAGACCACAATAACTAAAAAATAGTGAATAACTCATGCCAAGGTTTTAGAAAAAATTTCACCCTACCCATTGCTCAATAATAAGCTCATGGCTACCCCGCTTTTGATGCCAAATGAGCACGCATAGCTTTAGCTGCTTCAACCATATGAACAAGAGAAGGTCTCACTTCTGACCAAGCACGTGTTTTCAGTCCACAATCTGGGTTGACCCAAAGATTACCACGAGGTAATAAAGATTCGGCTTTACGCATTAATCCAATCATTTCGTCTTCCGCCGGTACACGCGGTGAGTGAATATCATAAACACCTGGGCCAATTTCATTAGGATATTTAAAATCAACAAAAGCATCGAGTAATTCCATGTTAGAGCGACTCGTTTCTATAGTGATAACATCTGCATCCATATCTGCAATCGACTCGATAATATCATTAAACTCTGAGTAACACATGTGCGTATGAATTTGCGTATCATCTTTAACACCACTTGAACTTAAGCGAAACGCTTTAACAGCCCAGTTGAGATATTCAAGCCAATCGTCACGACGTAAAGGTAAGCCTTCACGAAAAGCCGGTTCATCAATTTGGATAGCAGCAATACCCGCCGCTTCGAGATCTAGGACTTCATCGCGCATGGCTAGCGCAATTTGATGTGTGGTCGCTGATCGTGGTTGATCGTCTCGCACAAAGCTCCATTGCTGAATGGTTACAGGACCTGTTAACATGCCTTTCATTGGCCGTTTTGTTAAGGATTGAGCGTACTGAGACCAGTAAACCGTCATGGGCTCAGGACGCTTCACGTCTCCAAAAATGACGGGAGGTTTAACGTAGCGGGAGCCATAGCTTTGTACCCAACCATGGCTAGTAAAAGCAAAACCTTCAAGATTCTCACCAAAGTATTCCACCATATCGTTGCGTTCAAACTCACCATGAACAGGCATATCAATACCAATTTCATCTTGAAACGCTACGCACTTTGCCGTTTCTGATTTAAGAAAGGCCTGGTAATCACTATGGCTCAATTGGCCTTTTTTCCATTGTGCACGAGCTTGACGAATTTCTGTGGTTTGCGGAAAAGAGCCTATTGTCGTTGTTGGAAATTCTGGAAGCTGAAGTTTCTCAATTTGGCTTTTTTGGCGAGTTGTAAAGTTTGAGGCACGTTCAAAATCTTTGTCTGTGACATTGCTAAGACGTGTTTGTACGGCATCGTTATGAATGCGTTTGCTGGATTGACGAGAGCTGATAGCCTTTTGGTTATCTGACAAGACTTGTTGATTTCCTGTACCGTCCAAAAGCTGTCGAAGCTCAACAACTTCTAAGAGTTTTTGATCAGCAAAAGCGAGCCAATTTTTTAGCTCGTCATCCAAAGTTTCCTCGTTATCAAGGGTGATGGGGGAGTGAAGTAGTGAACAACTTGGAGCAACCCATAAACGCTCCCCAACCGCTAACTGCGCTTTACGAAGAATAGCTAACGATGCATCATAATTGTTTTTCCAAATATTACGGCCTTCGACGATACCCAAAGAAAGTATTTTATCTTGAGGGAATGCCTCAAGTACACTATCAATATCTTCCGCGCCACGCACAAAATCAAAATGCAAAGCATCAGCCGGTAGACTGAGATAGGTATCAAGATTATCACGCACAGCACCAAAATAGGTGGTCACTAATAGCTGGCTTTTTCCTTTACTATTGGCAAGACGCTCATAGGCTTTATGTAAAGCATTTCTCTGCTTATTGGATAGATCAAGTGAGAAAACAGGTTCATCCAATTGAATCCATTTTGCACCGTCTTCTGCGAGTTTGCTAATGATTGCTTCATACACATCGAGAAGGTTATCGAGTAATGTAAAAGGGTCAAAATCAGGGTGTTGCGCATCTTGCACTTTGCCTAATGATAAGTAAGTGATTGGACCAATCAGTACCGGTTTGGCGTTAATATCCAGTGCTTTGGCTTCGTTAAACTCATCAAAAATTTTGTTGCTCGCTAACGAAAACTGGGTGTCGGCATAAAATTCTGGAACGATGTAGTGATAATTAGTATCAAACCATTTTGTCATTTCGCTCGCGAAGGTAGAAATTTTTCCGGTTTGACAATCTTTTTCATCTTCAACCAAAGACAATCCACCTTGTGTTCCGCGCGCAACGGTAAAGAGAGTATTGATATCTGCTTGGCCGCCTGGCCATTGAAAACGCGGTGGAATATTTCCCAGCAAACAACTCATATCGAGAACTTGATCATATAAAGAAAAATCGTTAGTGGGAATAAGGTTAATACCGGCTTTTTTTTGTTTCAGTAAATTCGTCTGCCGAATCTCTTTGGCGACTTTTTGGAGTTCCGTTTCTGAGATCTGGCCTTTCCAAAAAGCTTCCGTTGCACGTTTGAGTTCGCGTTGTTCGCCAATACGCGGGTAACCAAGATTGTGTGTTAGAGTCATGGCTTTACCTTTTATGTCATCTAAGTTGTCTGCATTAACAAGGGTATGTGCGGTGTTGTCGTTGAGGGTTAACAGAATCCATAAGCAGTATATGGCGCTTTCAATATGAAGAAAAATGGTATAAATTCATAGAACCATTAATTTTATTCATATCGCCATGCTAGAACGAATTCATCTCGCAATTATACAAGCCGTTGATCATTATGGCTCTTTGACGGCTGCCTCCAAACATCTTTGTGTTACCCAGTCGGCATTGAGCCATGCCATTCGAAAACTAGAAGATAACCTTGGAACGCCCATTTGGTTGCGAGAAGGTCGCAACCTCAGGTTAACTCAAGCTGGTCAATATTTATTAAAAACGGCTAATCGCGTGCTCCCACAATTAGATTATGCTGAAAGCAAGCTCTATCAAATGGCTAAAGGTGAGCGTGGAACTTTGCGTATCGGTATGGAATGTCATCCTTGCTATCAATGGCTATTGAAAGTGGTTTCGCCTTTTTTAGCGGCTTGGCCCGATGTGGATTTAGACGTTAAACAAAAATTTCAGTTTGGAGGTGTGGGTGCTTTGTTGAGTTATGAAATTGATTTGTTGGTTACACCGGATCCTTTTTACACAGCAGGCTTGTGTTTTGAAGCAGTGTTTGATTACGAGCAGGTTTTAGTGGTCCCTCATCACCACGCATTATCTGGGCATCAACATATCAACCCGAAAGATTTACGTGATCAAGTTTTATTAACCTATCCTGTCGAACCGGAGCGTTTGGATATTTTTGCACAGTTTCTCAGTCCCGCAGGTGTTGTACCTAAACAACATAAAACCTACGAAACAACCGACATACTGTTGCAAATGGTCGCGAGTGGGCGAGGCGTTGCTGCACTTCCTCGTTGGCTAGCTAAAGAGTATTGTCAAAAACTGCCTTTAGCCGTTGTACGCCTTGGTAAAAACGGCATCGACAAACAAATTTATTTAGGTATGCGTGAGAGTGACAACGACATTCAGTACCTTAAAGCCTTTATCGAATTGGCTTGCACGATAAATTAATCGTTATCACGTGGTTAACGGCTTTCTAATGAGCACTATTTTCACCCTTCTTAACACCCTCTACATCCACAGGGTAATGGTAGTCATGAATGACAATGCCTAATGATGATTGAGTGCCGACGACATTAACGAAAAAACCTTGAGGTAGTTGATTGAAATTTTCTTCAGAAATGCCAAAGGAAAATGTTTTGAATTCACTTTTAGGTTGTAGAGTCATTTGGAAACGACCTCGAGACTCGCTTTTATTGTCATAAAATGCTTTGTCGGCTTTGACCGTGGCTGTGTAATTTTCTCCAAAAGCTTGCGTGTAAACATAAGGAATAGTTTGTCGTATTGTGACAGATAAAAACATAAAGAGTAACAAAGGCGACATGATGAAAGCATGAAAGGATTCAATCCAGGGCTTCCATAAAAAACGTTTTT
>JBCCZV010000057.1:0-22949 GCA_039187085.1 Pseudomonadota bacterium | reverse complement strand
CCATTTCCTTAGTATTTTCTTCAGTAAATTTAACCATCTCGTCTTTGAATTCATAGCTTAAGTTCATCAGACGACTGGCATCATCTGTCATTTTTTTGCTAAGGTTACCAGCTAGTTCCGCTTGATTATTCATGAAGTCTTTAAGTTCACTGAATTCTCTAATCGAAGAAGCTTTATGTAATTGGTCGATCCCCATATCAGCATAGGCTTTGAATGATTCAAGTTGAGCGCGAGCCACTTTTTCAACATTTGCCAACATGATTTGGTTGAATTTAAAAGCAGGTTCGTAGAAGTTCTTAGCTTGATCGGTGAAATTCGTGAAAATATTGTTAACCATGGTAGTTCTCCAAATAGTCCACATTTGTGTTTGTGCAATGCATCATATGATATATGATGGTGCATTACAACGGTTTCGTCAATAATAATTTTTGTTTTTGAGGATAGATTATGGTCGCTAAAGAAAATATTCAGTCAGAAGTATGTCCTTCCACCGATGAATGGGAGAAAAAATGGCAACCCTTGGTCGACAAAATTACCGAGCAAAGCCAGAGAATCTACACCAACTACTTATCGAACGAAAATACATACACTGATGCTAACCGACATCTTTTGCAACTAGGAAACGACCTACAGACAGTTGCATGGACTTTTATAGCAGATCCCCTAAAACTTGTCGAAGCTCAAGCACAATATTTTAATCAAGTTTGGCAATTTTGGACGGAAGCAACGCAAGCTTTCATGGACCCTAGTTATTACGAACAAAATAAAAATTTAACTTTTGATAAACGCTTTAAAGATGAAGCTTGGCAAGAAAATAAATGGTTTCAAATTATTAAAGATGGTTACTTGGTTTATTCCGATTTTATTTTTAATGTACTTCATGATTTAGAAAACGTTGATAAACGAACAGCCGAACGTATTCGTTTTTACACGCGTCAATATATCAGTGCGATGTCACCCACCAACTTTGGCTTCACCAACCCTGTCGTCATCCAAAAAACGATGGAATCCCAGGGATTTAACTTGCTTAAGGGAATGAGCCATATGCTGGATGACATAGAGAAAGGTCGCGGCAAACTCAACATTACAATGACCGATCTTTCTGCATTTAAACCAGGAGATAACATCGCATCAACACAAGGTGCTGTGGTTTTCGAAAATACACTCTTTCAATTAATTCAATACCACCCAACAACCAAAAAAATTTACCAAAAACCCTTATTAATTATTCCACCTTGGATTAATAAATTTTATATTTTGGATTTACGTGAGCAAAACTCTTTAGTTAAATGGTTAACCGATCAGGGACACACTGTTTTTATTATATCGTGGATAAATCCGACTAAAGAGCATCATGCTATCAACTTTGAAGATTATGTGACTCAAGGAGCCGTTGAAGCACTCAATGCCATTGAGCTGGCCACCGGCGCCAACGAAATTAATGTTGCTGGCTATTGTATTGGTGGCACTTTGCTTTCTATGACGATTGCCTACCTGCGTGCTCTTAATGATAAAAGAATCGTTAAAACCACTTACTTTGCCACGCTTATGGATTTTTCTGCACCTGGGGATTTAGGTGTTTTTGTCACCGAAGACCAAATTCAAATGCTAGAAGCTGAATCTCAAAAGACAGGCGTTTTCTCTGGAGAAAACATGGCTATGTCTTTCAATCTCTTGCGCGAAAATGATTTAATCTGGTCTTACTATGTCAATAATTACTTGTTAGGCAAAGAACCCGTACCTTTTGACCTTTTATATTGGAATTCAGACTCCACCAATATGCCATCTAAGATGCATAGTTTTTACTTAAGAAATATGTATTTAGAAAACAACCTCATCCAACCTAATAAAATTACGGTGAAAGGTGTACCTATCGATATCACTGCTAATGACACACCAAGCTACTTTGTATCCACAGAGCAAGATCATATTGCTCTGTGGGAAGCCACTTACCAAGGAGCTCTACTACAAAAAGGTGATGTGCGATTCGTTCTCGGTGGTTCAGGCCACATTGCAGGGATTATCAATCCTTCCCACAGCAAAAAATACGGTTACCGTACGAATGAAAACTTACCTCCATCGCACCAAGAATGGCTCGCTACCAGCCAATCTCATGAAGGATCTTGGTGGAGTGACTGGCATACTTGGCTAACATCCGGAGAAGAGCAAAATACTCAGGCTAGAGAACCCGGCAAGGGTAAACTCCCCGTTATTGAGTCAGCGCCTGGCCGTTATGTGTTAAAGAAAATTGAAACTGCCTAAGGCATAATAAACCGAGAACTCGTGACTATTTATGGTTAACAGGCTTTAAATAGCGCGAGCAATTCTTGGGCGTGTACTCGAGATAAACTATCACAACTGATAAAACGCCTCACTGGAAAACTGACTTTTTCAGCACTCACATACAATTCACTCGTTAGTTCAGTCGCATGATTGGAAATTAAAACAGGGATTCCCCGCTGTGCTAGTTTTTTAGCCTGCTCCGCTAGAAGCGTCTGTTGTTCTAGATTAAAACCATCTTTACTGTATTGTGTAAAGTTAGCCGTCAATGTTAAAGGTACATAGGGTGGGTCACAATAAACCACACTGCCTTTTCTCGCTCTTTGTAAGGTCTTTACAAAGTCAATACACACAAATGTGGCTTTTTTTGATTTTTCAATAAAATGCATCAGCTCCTTTTCAGGGAAGTAAGGCGAGGTGTAACGCCCAAAGGGAACGTTAAAACCACTTTTTACGCTATATCGACATAATCCATTATACCCATGACGATTTAAATATAGAAAAAGTAATGCTTTTTCTAAGGTATCTTGCGTGGTATTGAAACGGTGGCGATTCGCATAATAAATGCTCTCTGTATTGTTTTTTTTCACAAAGTAATGAGAAGCTTCTTCAACAAAGCTTTCGCCATGATCTTGAACTTTTTGATAAAGGTTAATGAGATCAGGATTAATATCTGCTAATAGATAGCTAGAATAATCCGTATTGAGAAAAACCGCACCCGAACCAACAAAAGGTTCAATCAAACGTTTCCCTTCAGGTAATTTTTCAAAAATACGCGGTAATACACGATATTTACCGCCGGCCCACTTCAAGAAGGGTCGATTAAATGGTTGTTGTTTCATTATTACTGCTGAATTCGTTTGATTGAAGCCGAGCTTATGGGCTTATGCATATTTTAAAGCACACAAGCTCTGAGTTAAGCCTTCAAGTGTATAGCAAACCCTGATCCTGTGCTATATGAAGAGAGGGTTGAGTTTTTTAACTGGGTTAGTAATGTGCATACATTGATTGAAAAGGAGCATACCCCATGGCTACGGATACCAAGGGCTGGCGAAATATAGGAGCAAGGTTCAAAGTATGGCACGCGGCACTTCGTAGCAACTGAACCGGCAAAGGGCGTTTCTGAAAGCATTCCGCTAGTGAGTCGGTGGCGGTAATGATTCTTTTATGATCAGACTCTCGCTGACTTTCATAATCCATCAACTGTGTTAGCGTTCCTATTTCCTCTGCTGTTGTAGATGAGGATAGGGTTTTCAATAGAGTCTCCACATCGCGTAGACCTAGATTGAACCCTTGACCCGCGATTGGATGCAGCCCATGACTGGCGTTACCGATTAAAAGCGCTCTTCCACAAAATAACGATTGGGTATAACGCAGAGTAAGAGGGTAATCTTGCAATTCCCCCAATTTTTCAAAACGTCCTAAGCGATAACCAAAACGCGCTTGAATCCCTTGCAACAACTCTGCTGGGCTTTTACCCAACCACTTTTCTTTCTCGTCATCAGTTACCGTTAAGACCATAGACATACTTTGCTGAGTAATAGGCAACAATGCGAGTGGTCCTGATTCGGTAAATCGTTCATAAGCCCAATTTTGATGAGATTTTTGGCAAGCCACATTGGCCACCAATGCGGTTTGGTGATAACTCTTGCTCGTTATGGTAAAGTTTAGCGATTGCAACCAGTCAGGCTTGGCTCCCATGGCAACAATCGCTAAGCGTGCTCGCCAGGTTTTACGTTGGCCTTTTTCATCCTCAACAAGGATCTCTACGCCATTAACGATATTTTTACAATCGATAATTTGGCTGGGGATATTTACCGCACATTGCGTTTGTTTCGCTAAAGCGCCGTAAAGCACTCCACCAATCTTTCTTGTATTAGCGACGAAACCAAAGGCTTTAGAATGATAATCTGATGCATGCAAACGGACGATGCCAGCATGACCTCGATCAGAAACATGAATATGTTGTATTGGTGTTGCCTCTGATACGATTTCTCGCCAGATTCCCAGCCTGTTTAAAAAGTTTTGACTGGACTTGGCCAAAGCTACCACTTTGTCATCGAAACTGGGTTGCGCATTTGCATTATGTGCAATAGCTTCGAAAAGTACAGAGCTTAGTGATGTTTGGCTTAATGCCAGCGCCATAGACGCTCCCACTAAACCACCACCTAAAATAGCAACATCAACATCATATTCAGCCATATTCAGCCCTCATTAACGCTTCAATAGCTTTGCGTTCCTTTGGAGCATGATGTGTTAATACTTCACAACCTTTTTTTGTGACGAGTACATCATCCTCAATACGAATACCGATTCCCCGCCATTTTTTAGCTATCCCTTTTAAATCTGGATTAACATAAATACCCGGCTCGACTGTTAACACCATGCCGGGTTTAAAAGTTTGTGGCATGCCTTTTTCTTCATAACGCCCCACATCATGGACGTCCAAACCTAACCAATGACCCGTTTTATGCATATAAAACTTTTTATACGTTTCCGCTTTTACATTATCTTTGACACTACCTTTTAACAAACCTAAATCCACTAAACCTTGGGTAAGCACCTGAACAGCGGCATCATGCGGCTCATTCCAATAATTGCCCGGTTTCACTTTTTCGATGGCCGCTAATTGCGCAGCCAATACGAGATCATAAATCGCCGCTTGCGCTTTAGTAAATTGACCGCTAACTGGAAAAGTACGGGTGATATCCGATGCATAATTTTCTAATTCACATCCGGCATCGATTAATAACAAGTCTCCGTCTTGCAAGACTTGATCATTTGCAGTGTAGTGTAAGATACAGGCATTTTCACCCGAAGCAATAATAGGAGGATAAGCAAACTCTTTTGCTCCTCCCTGATAAATAGCATGTAAAAATTCACCTTCAATAAATTGCTCATTGAATCCAGGTTTAGCACTTTGCATGGCTCGACAGTGCGCATCCCCAGAAATTTTTGCGGCTTGCTTCATCACTGAGATTTCTGCAGAACTTTTTATTAAACGTAAGTCATGTAAGATAGGGTTAAGATCGGCGAGCGTGGGTATTTTTGCTGCACCTCGATGAAAGCCAGGAATACTTTTTATCCATTCTACAACAGCCATATCATCAATAGTGTCGCTACCTAACCCATAATAAAGCGTTTTTCTTTCTTCTAAGAATCTGGGCAACATTTCATCTAGGCTATCGATTGGAAATGCTTGATCCACACCAAAATTTGCTTTTACACCTTTTTGCCCCGCACGATAACCTTCCCATATTTCCTTATCTCGATCGCGTTCGCGATTAAACATGACATATTCGCCCTCTTCTCTATTCGGCAGAAGAATCAATAGCGCTTCCGGTTCATTAAAACCCGATAAATACCAAAAATCACTATTCTGACGGAACGGATAATTCACATCTCGACTTCGTGGTAATTCCTCAGCTGATGAAACAATAGCAATCGCATGTTTACCGATACGCTTCATAAGGCGTTGGCGGCGTTTGGCAAATTCTTCGGTTTTCATTTTAACAGTCCCGCTTATCGATCAGTGACGTGAAGCATTGTTTAAACCAGCACCACATTCGTCAAAAATATATTCAACACCTAAGGTGACATGTTCGACAATATCTTGATACATAGTTTCCATCGCCTGCCTTTCATCCTCACGAGTAGGTTTTTCAGTCGCGACTCGAGCAATTTCTTGTAGCTCGCGTATGGTTTCTTGTGTTTCCGCAGACAAAGCTTCAAATGAAGTGACAAAAAGAGAAAAGCCGCTTAACCAACCATCACACCAATCCGCTAAGGCTGCTAAACGCGTTGATAGATCTTTTTCAAAATCAGGTAACAACATTTGAATACTGATACGTTCTTCAAACCAAGAGCAAGAAACTTGCACCAAGCTATCCAAAGCAGCCATACCATCTTTAGACAGTAATTTGTCGTCATTGACTAAACCCATTAAAGGCGCCTTCCAACTTTTTTGGTCAAGTGGCATACCACCCGCCATCATGCCAATGAGCGCGCCATGGATATAAGCCACGCTGTAAGTCACTTGGCCATCCTGTAGTGATTGTTCGAGTTTGGCCTTACTGGGTAATTGAAAATTATATGAGGTCACAACATACTACCTACATGAGTCAATAAAGAAATGAATTGAGGCAAATCTAGCCTTTTTGTTTGTGGATATTGAGTACAATATCGTCAGTAGTTAGCCAAGCCAGTTGAATTGCAAACTACATCTTAATCCTTGCAGCAAATCATGTTACCATCAAACACGTTTGAAACCTATTACTGGCCGTCTTGATAAGCGGCTTATGGCCATTTGTTCAAATGAGCAATTGACGAGTCAAAGTCGCGGCCCTATATTTTGAAGTAGTCATTAAACCTAGTGATAATTATTTGTGGAACAGCAAGCTATCGCTCAACTTGAGCAAAGTCTCGGCCAACTCGTCGAAAAATATACAAAACTTAAGCAAGAAAATGTCATGCTACATAAGCGTAATGCGAAGTTAGAGCATGACTGTAAAACTTTGCAACAAAAAAATAGTCTTGCAAGTTCCAAGCTTGAGGCCATGATTGAGCGATTAAAAGAAATGGAGATTGGGCATGAGTAAATCATCGCGAGCAATTTCAGTTAAAATTCTCGATCGCGAATTTAATGTCATTAGTCCTGCGGATCAAGATGAGGCATTAAAAAACTGTGCTCAGTACCTTGACAGCCGTATGCGTCAAATTCGTGATTCTGGGCGTGTTGTTGGGGTCGATAGAATTGCTATAATGGCAGCACTCAATATCACACAAGAATTATTGGCTTTGCATGAACAGCAAGCGGACTATACGCAATCTATGAATAACCGTATTCGTGAATTGCAACGCAAAATTGATGCTGTACTGAACGAATCAAAGCCACTAGAATTATCTACACAATGAAACGCTTGCTTAACCAGTTTTAGACGCTTTCTGCATTATTTGATAGTGCGTACGTCCTTGAGCCGATAAATTTTGTTTCGGGGTGTTTGTAGTGGTTTGTGGTGTGCAGGCCCGACACTGAATCGGGAAGCCTTATCAGACTCGCGGGCACCCCCCCTGAACCCTTGGGTTCCAGGGCCACCCCCACATCGGTAATCGCGGTTAGCGTCTACTTTAATTAACTGCGCGCATTTTCAAGAGAGAATCTGTCCGTGGATTCAGCGGCCTATGACAAAAAAGATTTAAGAAAAAAACTGCGTGAACGGCGCAGATCTTTAACACCCTATCAACGCAAACAAGCCGCTATCGCTTTATTCAATCAACTGAAACGTATGCCTTTGCTCCGCAAAGCACGCTCAGTTGCGACTTATATCACCAATGATGGAGAAATCAGCCCCGCGCATTTATCTGAATGGTTATGGAAAAAAAAGACTGTTGTCAGTTTATCCACTTTGCATCCTTTGGGTCAAAATCGCCTTTGGTTCTACTCATACACTTCGAGTAGCTTAATGAGAACTAACCGCTACCGAATTCTTGAGCCTCTCGGTAATTTTCGTGAACGCATAGCTCTCGAAGCCATTGATGTGATTCTGACTCCTCTTGTCGGTTTCGATAGCCTAGGCAATCGCTTAGGTATGGGAAAGGGGTTTTATGACCGAACCCTTACGGAATTCAAAAATCGCCAAAGTGGCAATACACCACGACTGATTGGAATTGCCTTTAATGAACAAGAGGTTAGCCAATTACCTACCGATGACTGGGACTACCCTTTGACCGCGATTGTTACACCAAGTCGTACTCTCTACTTCTAAAACCCGTATTGTTCTTTCACTGACTTCCCCAATAGATTGGTGTTAAATATTCGGTATTTTCATCTACACTTGTAAAAAGACGCTGTAAAAAGCACGCTCAGATTCGCATGATGTATTTTCAGGTGATAAATTGAAAAAGACTGACTTACCGTCATCTTTAGTCATTTTTGATGGTCCAACCAATATAAAGGCGATTTTACGCTCTTCAATCATTCCTTGGAAACGACTGGATATGCTTGGCGATCCTTTCCAGCCCGGCTTGGCTGTTGAATTGCCTTTTACCAGAGGTGAATTACTTGAGGCGTGTATCAAAGAAGCTATTGCTATGATTTTCGGCCTGACGCACCCACAAGGACTCCGCCAACATAACATACAAAAAGCCATTAAGCGTTGGCGTCAAGAAGATAGATTTGATAATGAAGATGAAGCCCGTTCTGCTTTACATGAATTACTACTGCCTTTAATTGAACAACATTTTGAGCAGCTTGCTATTTTGATGGAAAGCTGGCAAGAGTACGCCGATAAAACACGCTTATTGCGTTTATTTCAAAATCACACGGCCTTATCCCTATGGGAAAATTTTACCAACCATCACCGTGGTGCTGCTTTACGATTTCGCTGTGATGATGACACGACCATTGCTAGCGCCCAACCCGTTAGATATGCATCTCAGCCTAAAATGTTGATTGAAATGAAACAAGAAGTCGACCTCTTGCTAGGTAACGATGAAATCACCAGGGATAATCTACAAGATTTTCTCATGACAAGAAATCGTGAGTTAAAAAATGAAAAAGAATGGCGGTCCTTCAAACAGGCCGATACCTCAGAAATCACCCAACAACTGATCAAAACCCCTTTTGAAGCCAGTGAACTGAGCACCATCTATTTAGGTGCCTGTATGACTGAATCCGATCATCAACTCATTTTAGAACTCGTCAAAACACACTATCCTCACACGAAGGTATATAAAGCCAAACCAAAGAGTCGACATTTTGAACTGAGCTTTATTGAGTTAGATAATGAATGAACGCTATTAGACTGAAAAACATTGCCACCTTAGTCACCTTTGTTAAAATACGTTCGATAATTCCTTACATACCCACAAGCACCCTCAAATAGTGTTTGAGTCTATAACGAGCAACTTGGAACTTTTCATGTACGACACTTTCAAACGGATTGCTGCCGAGGCCGCCATTGATTATATCGACGATGATATGATTGTAGGCGTAGGAACCGGCTCAACAGTCAATCATTTTATCGATGCCCTAGAACCCGTTAAACATTTAATTAATACAACCATAGCCAGCTCTGAAGCGACTGCTAAACGATTAGCTACTCACGGAATTCCGGTTTCTGAACTCAGCAGCGTTCCTCGAGTTGATATTTATATTGATGGTGCTGATGAGTCCAACAAAGAACTCAATCTTATTAAAGGCGGCGGCGGTGCACTCACCCGTGAAAAAATCTTGGCAGCTAATGCCGAGCAATTTGTTTGTATTGCCGATGAAAGTAAATTGGTCAGTCGACTAGGTGCCTTCCCTCTGCCTGTCGAGGTGATACCCATGGCTCGTAGTTATGTGGCACGTCAACTACTTAAGCTGGGTGGCGACCCAGTTTATCGAGAAGGTTTTGTGACAGATAACGGTAATATTATTTTAGATATTCACCACCTGGATATTTCAGAGCCTAATAAACTGGAAAAAGAAATTAACAATATTGTTGGCGTAGTAACCAACGGAATTTTTGCCGCACAGAGTGCCCACGAATTGATTTTAGGCACGGAAGAGGGCATAAAAAAAATCAAAGTGAAGCGTTAAATACAGAAATTTAGTTACAAATCTACTGATAAGACAATGTGACTTTACGATATATTCCATTGCAATCTAATTGCCAATTAATCGATTAAACTTAAAAAATTGGTGCCTATAATAGGCACCATAATAAAGAAATGATTTCAGATACAAGATCAATACACTCAAAGTAATATAGATTCTATTTAGAATACAATTCTGTGGCAACTATCAAATCTTATGATTACTTGAGTTGTAACTGCCAATTACCTCGTTTGTCATAGACGCTATAGGACTTTTTTCAGGCTCTTAATTAACATCAGCGTGTGCTATCGTTAAGTAAATCCTGTATAAATTTACTTGCAGCAGACCGCGAACTACCTGCCCTATTATAGTTACTGGCATGCTCTGGTGTAGGTCGAAAGCGAGGTTCATTGTGTGTAGACATTTTACTATCATCACTGATCACACCAGCTTTTAACTTCATCTTACCACCCAGATCATCCGTAACAGTAATGCTAACGTTAGGATATTTTTCAGAGAACACTTGCATAACATGCTTACAAGAATTACACGATGCTAAACGACTATGCGCTGTAATTTTACCATTCGCAAATTTTGCATCGTAGCCGCTGAGTCCATCTTCACGTAGCATTTCCTTAAAAGCTCTGAGCATTTTAGGTTCTGTATCATATTTTTTATGAGTCTTATTCTGGGATCCATGTACATAGTCGATATCACCACTTTCATTACTAGATTCACGCCCTTTAGTTTTCCCACTCAAATAAGTTTCTCGGCGAGTAGACTGGTCAGTCGACATGTCTGCTGTTAATTGGTTTCTTGATAAAATCTTTTGATATTTTTTTATTTTTGATTTTGAATAATCTGGATCATCTTTATCTAATGATTTTTGATATTCTAATTTTGCCTTAACCTCACTTATATATGCATCATTTTGTTGCTGTGGTGTACTTGAAGAAGAAGAGGAGGAATAACGAATTTCATATCTTTGCTTGTTATTACTGTCCATACCACCTTTGAGCTTGGCATCAAACTCACCATAATCTATACCCTTACTAAATAAATCGTTAAATTTTTCACTGGCTCTGTCATTAAATAATTTATTATTACCTCTTGGTGACGCATCAAAAGCATCCCGTAATACTTGCTTTGCTTCATTTTTTTCTCCATGAAAATGTAAAATTTCAGCACTTTTTCTAGCGGAATCCAGTGCTTTACCTAACTGCTCTGGGTTTTGGGCATGACCAATGTTTTTGATTGCATTTTGTGCTTGTTGTTTAGCTTCGTTCACCGCTGCAGGTGTTTTTTTCATGTTATCATTGATCGTGTTTGCATTATTGACTCTATTTTGGGTATTTGTATTAACTGTATTTATCATTAGCTTAAACCTTATCCTAACTTATAAAAAAATTTAGAAATTGACCTAAAGGCATTCCAATTTGCTATCTGTCGATCATCATAATCGGCATAGTAGCTACACAGTTTGGGGTCATATCATTGATTTTGTCGAAACCATTATTCCTTGCTACTATGACCGATCTGTTCTTACAGAAAACTCAATAATCTCTAGTTTTTTATCTATTTGTGACCATATTTTTCACTATGGTCAGTAGGATAAGATGTGGTGGTAGACATACCACTACCAAAACCTGGTAAAGGAGCGTCGAAGACTGAGGTCGAATCTGTCATAGGTCGAGAAGTTCCTGAGTTGTTTTTGTATTCGGTGCCAGTTGGGCTATGACCATATGATTCCACTTCATATCTAACTGCTCTAGGTACATGTGTAGAATTACTCAAAGGAGCTGGTACAGGTCTACCGCTTTTGGCTGACGCTGCTGCGTGGCGTCGAGCATCTTCAGTTAATTGAGATTCTCTGCTCGAAGAACTCCAAGTTGAGTGAGTATCAGAAGGAACACTACCACTTGGTCTGGTACCATCACCACGTGAGTCATGGTTGTGCGTATGAGGAACTCCTGGTCTTGAAATTATCTTAGAAGTCACATTAAACTTTCGACTCGAATGAGTACTTGAACTACTTGATTTACTTCCATTTTTACTCTTGCCCTTGCCTCTACCTGACATTGCTAAATCACTATTATCACTAAACAAAGTTTCTGGAATAGGGACACCTAGTAAAGCGGGCGGCTTTGAAGCCGCTGTGGCCGTACCCAGGCCATTCATTTGGGCACCTGGACGAACTGGCGATGTTGCAAGTTGTGCGTGTGTTTTCTGGTTTGCTGTTAAGTTTCCAATATTCATAGTTTACTATCTCCTATTTTTACTTTTTCTTGGCATTACACCTAAGCATTCGTTACTACATAACTCAAGAGTTGCGCAGTAACGAAATGTCATTAGATTTTTATTGTTTCACTTAAATGTATTAAGTTATCAATCACATTACTTAACAATTCCACACTAACAACCTTCACTGGGACGCTTACACAAAGCCGTACAGTGGAAGTTTTTTCATCTATCCCTAAATAAGCTCCCATCATATTTTGAAGTTGTAAGTTTTGTTGAAGTAAATTTAAACCTTGTGAAATAGAAATTTTATTTACTTCACAGAGCCTTGTATGTACTACTAACAAAACACTATTTTGGGGAGCCTCAATCCAAATTTCTTTTTCGTTTTCAAGTGATATAACAGAAGCTCCCTGGTTAATGTTAATATCTAAATTGTTTTTATTACCAAAATCACGAATCGCCATATCGAGCTGCATACGGTCTTGCATTGAATTATTCCTCCCCAATATTATCTTTAATAATTTATAATAAATAACCTAAAGTTGAAGTGACATCTAAAATAATTAAGTTCAAAACAGATATTGAGCAATGCAAATTTAGCTGCAGAAAATCAAAAAAATAGCATTCTGAGAAATCGATATAAATGGTTATTGATGAAAACTAAATATCTAAAGAACAAATTAAAAAATTTTCACTTGTCGTATCAAGATTCTAATAACTAAGTACTTTGTAAAATAGTACTGTTATTTTCTGGCATTGCCATCAATTTCTACAAAACTTCGATGAGTTTCTGGTAGTCTAGCGATTGATCTTTGCAAGTATTGGTGATGTGTAGAACAAGTTAAGCGGATTGATTGGAAAACATAAAAGTTTTAATAAAAAATAATCTTTGCAACAGTAGAAGCTGTAGGAATAATTAAAAATATGAAATTATTCCTAGTAACAACTCACTGGAAAAATCAAAATTTTTTTTAAACTATTCCAGCAATGCAATTCAACAGTTATTGAGTAATAATTAAAGAAAGAAGGATTGCTGATACTCGTTTACACTATCATAAAAAGGAAACCCAATTTAATAAAAATTTCATAACCAATCAACAATAATAGGGTCATGATCCGAAAATCTTTGTGGCCCTTCATTGACCCATTGCTTATACGCTTTTGCACTCTTTCCATAGCGTCGATAATCTTTTATCGGCATCTCATTGGCATTAATATGCCACACACAAGTATTTTTTACTGCAGTATTAAATTCAGCGTTCACAAGCACATGATCAAGAGCTCCTCGTAAGCCTTTAAATTGATAGGTATAGGCATCATTGCCTAAGCTGTCGGTAACTGCAACAAAACCCGCTTGTGTAAGAACGTGAATAGGATCTTCATAACGATAGGCATTAAAATCGCCAAGTAACACTTGATTGGAAGATAAATCTTGAATATGGGGCGCTTGCAACCACTTTATTAAAGCTTTGGAAGCTTGTGTTCGTCGCCAATTCCAACACCCTTGACCATTGATAGATTCTGCGTCAGCACCTCGCCTGGGACAACGTCCTTTACTTTTAAAGTGATTGACAACTACCGTAAAATCTTGCTTTTCTTCAACAAGTTTAAAAGCTTGCAATAGCGGTTGGCGATTTAATTTCTCAAAAGGAAAGCTTCCAAGTGTTTTTACTACACCTTTAGGTTTCATCATTGCGGGTCGATATAACAAACCGACTTGTATCGGAGAAATTTTTTGATTATTGGGTGTTGTTAAGCCACGATAGTGTTTTTCTTTTGGAAACTTTTGGTTTAGCTGCTTAATCAGATAATTAATCGCTTTATTGGCTTGTTGATCTGTATTGTCGAGTTCCATCAACGCAATGATATCTGCATCCATTGTTTTTAATGCGCTCACAATTTTTCGTGTTTGCATTTGCCATTCTTTTTTCGATGAGCGCCCAAGGTTTTTATGTGAAGCTAGTGCACTAGGCGCAAAATAATTGAAAAGATTAGTACTTGCGAAGCGGATTTTACCTTGTCGCGAACAAGGCATTTGAGCCATTTGCCGCTGGAGTTTAACGGTTAACGCCAAAGGTTGTACTTGATAGCGTTCAAAACTAAACGTTAAAACACCATGCACATCAACCCTGTCACCAATTCGTGGTAGTCGTTTTTGACCCCAAGTGGTATTTTTATCAACCCAACGATGACGTCGAGCCGTCCCTTTCTGTCTTGAACCATCATCGATCACCAAGGTATTGAAAACAGTTAGCGGACTATGACGAGTTAATCCGCTCGGACGTTGCTCTTGCGTGGGTTTCAGATGTATTTTATGACTAACCCATAGCTGGCCGTAGGTCGCAGCTTGATAATGGTCGATCACCACCCATTGGGTTCCATCAATACGCATGCTCTCTAACCGCTCAAGGCTTAATATGTCCTTCACGGGTAGATTAACAGCAGAACGTGTAATTTTTTTACCTTTACCACAATCCAACACTTGTGAAACCTGTGTAATCTCCGTAAGACCAAAATGCTCTTTAACCACGCCTAGCACACGAACGCGTTGACCTAAACCTACAGAGTTTTTGTTGCCCTGTGGCCAGTAGACAAAGATTCCTTCAGAAGTTTGTGGGTTTGTATCTTCTTCAAGATAGTTCGACTGAACAAAAAAACCATTAAGTGCTGATTTTCCTAAAAAATTAGCACTGACCACACCCTCGATCGCCACCTTCTTCCCGAGCAAAGGACTGACATCATCTTCGCCCTGAATCACATGTATTGGGATAAAAGGTTGATGACAAGTATTGGCTAAGACGACATAAGACAATCCACTGGCAACGAATAAGAAAAGTCTGAGGCCCCACCAAAAAGTCGAATGTGCTAAATTTTTTATTATCACTGCTTGTCTCCCTCACAAATAACTGAGCTTCCATTTTTTGCTGGCCTGCACGAAAGCGCCGAGGTATTCTCAATACATCATCAAATCGCGTTGCGAGAGGAGTCACTATGAGCAAGCTTTCTAAAAACAAAGACGCCATTAAAATCGTTTTACTTGAAGGTATTCATCAAAACGCGGTTAAACGGCTGAATCAAGACGGATATTCCAATGTTGAGTATTTTGAAAAAGCGCTTTCGAATGATCAATTGTTAGCCGTGACCAAAGATGCCCATTTTATCGGCATTCGTTCACGAACCCAACTGACTTCAGAAATCTTTGCTAATGCGGAGCGTTTAGTAGGTGTCGGGTGCTTTTGTATTGGCACTAACCAAGTGGATTTAAAAGCCGCACAAGACCTCGGCGTTCCCGTCTTTAACGCGCCTTTTGCTAATACACGCAGCGTTGCCGAGCTAGTACTTGCTGAGGCTATTTTATTACTTCGAGGAATACCTGCAAAAAACAGCGCTGCCCATCGTGGTGAATGGCAAAAAACCGCTAGCGGCTCTTTTGAAACTCGCGGCAAAACTTTAGGCATTATCGGCTATGGGCACATAGGTACACAGTTAGGCATCTTAGCTGAAAATCTGGGCATGCAAGTGATATTTTATGATATTGAAAATAAGCTGTCTCTAGGCAACGCCCAAGCCGCTGCTTCTCTACAAGAACTGCTGGCAAAATCGGATGTCGTCTCTTTGCACGTCCCTCAAACACCGCAAACGCACGAAATGATAGGTGCTCAACAATTGTCAGCCATGAAATCTGGCTCGATCTTAATCAACGCTTCTCGCGGCACAGTGGTGCAAATAGAAGCTTTAGCCAATGCCATTGCCAATAAAAAGCTCTCAGGTGCAGCCATCGATGTGTTTCCTGTTGAGCCAAAATCGAACAAGGATGAGTTTGTATCGCCATTACGTGAGTTTGATAATGTCATATTAACTCCTCATATTGGCGGCAGTACCCAAGAAGCTCAAGCCAATATCGGTATTGAAGTATCAGAAAAATTGATCAAATACAGTAACAACGGCTCGACGATTACGGCAGTTAATTTTCCTGAAGTATCACTACCCACTCACGAAGGCAACCACCGGGTGATGCACATTCATCGTAATGAGCCAGGTATCCTGCGTAAAGTGAACGACATCCTATCGGATAATAACGTGAATATCGCTTCTCAATATCTGCAAACCAATGAAAAAATGGGTTATGTAGTAACCGACATTGCACCTGGCCATGACGAAGACCTGATCAACAAACTGCGAGCAGTCGAAGGTACCATTCGTAGCCGTATTTTGTTCTAGACACCCCTAAATCCTTGACTCAATTGACACTTAATATAGAAAACCATTATTTTCCTGGCTGACGAGTGACTTTTATGGCATACTTGTTGGTCAACTTGGGGGCGAAATGGCTTCGACGTGGATTACAAACCTCAAGGTGCATGTCGAGATGGTAGCGAATCTCGTAAAATCAAAGCTGCAAATATATAGTCGCAAACGACGAAAACTACGCACTAGCAGCTTAGTTCTGCTGGCCGTTGCTTAGGTGGGCCTATACACTTATACCAACGGACACACTTATAGGATCGTGGCAAAGAATGTCTGGGTCGGCGTCACTAAAACTAATTCCGGGCTCGCTTAACAAAAGCCTGTCCATCGGCGTTTGTTCGGTTAATCTGTAGATGTGACTAAGCATGTAGGACCGAGAGCAGAGGATTTGCGGACGCGGGTTCGACTCCCGCCGTCTCCACCAATAACCTATTGATTTTATTGAATTTTTTATCTTCTTTTTCTAAATGTAGCAGATTTGTAGCATGACGCAGGCTTTCAGAAATAAAGCCTGCGCTCTCTTCTTCCTCTGAAGATTTTTTTCAATGCCTTTTTACAAAAACTCTCCCAACACTTTAAGCTTTGAAACACTCTGCGGTAGCTGCTGTTTTTGTAAAATCATTAAAAAACCTTCGACTCCTATTGGCGGATTTTTTAATGCGAGTCGTTGTTGCCTTATAGCAGAACAACAGCGCGATGGATTCATATCGAGTTGGTAATAAATAAATTCATCGGGGCGCAAAGCTTCAATATGATAGGGAGGGGCTTATTGCTTCTGGGGGAAAGTCTTTAAGATTATAGGTAATAATGGCATCGGCACCGCAATGAACCGCCGCAGCAAGTACATGACGATCACTAGGATCAGGTAAAGACAGACTATCAATTAATGGTTTTTTTCACTCCAATGGGCTTTAAATAATCCCGTTAACGCAAGTCGCATTAAAATATCTCTCAACGGCGCGGGATACAACACACAAGCATCATAAACGACGGTAAAACGACTCAAAGGTCATACCCCATATTATTTTGCTGTGACAATTCGATAAGGTTCGGCTCGATACTTTAGCTTGCTCGACTTTCGCTTGGGTTGGTAAGTGTATGATTTTCTGCGCAGACATCCTAAGCCTCCTATCATGCTACGAACAGTTTGCAAGACTTTATATTAGCGTAAACGAAACAATCGAATTAAATAAAAACAAGAAGAATATTTGTCATGTGTCCGCATTCTATCCATATCAAAGCGGCAAAAAGTGGCTTATTGTGAAAAAAGAATAAATTAAATTATTGATTTATAAAGAATAGTGCAAATATGTGATGCCAGTGGTAAAGGACAAAACAACACAAACGATACTCACCACGACATCACCTAACACGGTACTCCACAAAAGTATCGCATTGGGTTTACCAATAATCAGGTTTGTCGATTGGCTTTTTGTTGGTCGGTATTCGCACTGGCAGTTGTGAGCTTTCAAGCTCACTCTCCAAGATATGTCTTCGTGTCCAGTTCGCGTGCTTACTAAGGGCAACGTTCGGTAGACGACGTTTAGTATGCCCAGTTGGAACAATAACGCCTATTTTGAATGGCATCATTCAAGTCATTACGTATCATTTTTAATGCGGGCTCTAAATCGGTATCATTAGAGACCACAACGATCTGCTGCGCTTCACTCTTAATGGCATCACGATACATTTCTAATGCAATATTGACATCAGTTTGTTTTTCTTCCAAACGCCAAACTTTGGTGGTTTGGGTTCTATCCAGTGCCTCACCTTCTTGAAATGTGGGTAGTGGTGATATATTTTCCGTATGATAGCCCTTAATGATTTCGATGTTCGGGCAGCATTTAAGTAGCGCATTATGGTATCGTGTTTGTGCTTGTTGTGCTAACTGGCCGTGAGTGGAATAACGCGCCTTTACATCGGAAGTGAAATATTTAATTTTCTGGAGTTCAGAGTCAGGATTTTGAATGTTAATGATAGTGTCAAATAGCTTGTGAAGATTTAGCCATTTATAACGAGAGTTTCGTAAGCATCCATAGTATAAATTGTAGCCATCGATATATGCTATAGTTTTCAAAAAGCTAGCTTTCCTTTAGATATAAAAAAACCGCCGAAGCGGTCTTTTCGCCCTAAGCAACTTTCGCTGCAAAGGGTTAGTGGTATTGAGAGTATACCACAACACCATCAAAAGTGTATCTAACGATGATTAAAACTTTCACGCATACAAAACAATCGCTTGAATAAAAAAACTTAAGGATTATTATCAATGTCCACATTCTGTCCATATCAAAGCGATAAAAAGTGGTTTACTGTGAAGGTTGATCGATCAATTTTATTGATTTATCAAAAATAGTATAACAACGTGGTTTGACTGTGCAAATATCAATCGGGGTCGTCTCCACCAAACTTCTTTACAAAGCCTTAATTAACTTCTGTCAGTTATTAAGGTCTTTTTATTTTCTGATAATCAAAAATCTCGTAACTTCTAATCATAGATGTCATCACAAAATTTTAGTGTCGCTATTCCTTTGCTTCTTTTTACAACTATTTAAGATTAAGCGGATTCAAGTACTAAAAAAATTCAATCAAACTCAAAGCAAAACTTGGCTCGTTTTATTTTTTGTCCGGTTTTCTCAAAGGCTTTAACAAGGTAATGGTATGGCTCTTCATCGAAATATTGAGGTTCTGGCGCTGTACTATATTACATTAAGACAAATAAAAAATAGCAGTCATGACATTATTTTTAATACGAAAAACTTGAATTACAATCTGTTTGCGGGGCATAACTTTAATGCAGCCCGCTTTCTAAAACTATTTTTTAGTTGATATATTCGCACTTTTTAATTCAATTATTTCATTCTTAATTGCATAATTTTTTATAAGTACTTCAACTTTTTTTTCATGCATGCTTGGAAATTTTCTGAAAAGTTGCTAGGAAGAATAATTCTAGATTTAGGTAATGATGTTTTTGAATCAACTTTAATTTTGATACTATCTCCACCAGTATTCATTTTCGAATAGCATTGGCTAATAAAAACTTGTTCCTCAAAAAGCAACTGAAAAAGACTTTGTTTTTTTATACGTTCGGAAAGAAATTTCACTTTCAGTGAATTAGAAAAACCTATATTTGATAGTACATTACATGCAATGTGGTAATCCAAAAAAACAAGCTTTAAGCAAAGCTTGGTTCGCTTTATCTTTTTGACCAGTTTTTTCAAAGACTTTAGCGAGATAATGACATGCTCCCCATAATTTTTACCTCTGACATAAGATACATTATTACCTCGAGTCGTAATATTCAAAGGAACATCAACTTTATTTAAAGTTCCTGGAACAACATTACACTTAACTTTAATTCATTCAAATAATGATTTTCTTGAGTGTAAATCTTTAATTGTAGTGAATTTGTAGAAAGAAAAAGAAAAAATATTTAAAAACACATATAAACATGCGCTATTACCACGTTAATAATTTGCAGATCATTAACTTTGTCATATTATAAAATGGCATTTCTCCTATTAATAAACAGCAATGATTTAAGAACTCAGTATTTGACTACTAAACATCATACCTTTCATTATCTATTGTTACTTTTGCGCCATTGATTTATCCTATTTTTAGGATGAACACTGAGCTTACCATCTCCTCATTATTATACAATCATTACACTAATCGTCCGAAACCAATAAAGATTTGACTCACATTTTAAAAATAATTATAAAACCGGTTTTCATATCCCAGCGACATTATATGAACAAAACGTAAAACATTATTAAAAATAACAATATCGGTTTTTAGCAGTTATTTTCAACTTAATTGACGTAGAGAAACTTCGATTCACGATTAGCTTTTCTGTATAATAAAATGGGCATTGTCTCAATTTCGATAAAAATAAAAATTTTTTACCTTTAATTTCAATTTTATTTATCGTCAATGTATTCCATTAATTATTTTAATAACTTTGTTAAAATTATCTATTAAGGAAAACCTATGAAAAAATATCTATTACTGCCTTTGTCTTTATTTAGTGGCTATGTTGCTGCAGATGACTCATTAAAAGCAAAATCAAACTTTCTTAATGACTCAACAACTTTAACATCAAGTATAGAGGAGCTAACTTCAGAATGGATTAAATCAGGTGCCATTGGCATAGATGGTTCTGTTAGCATTCAATCGATGAAAGGTGAACAAAGTGGTGGGGGTTTTCTTACAATACCTGGCCAACAAAGTGGTGGGGGAAGTGGTAATGTAGCCTTAGCAGGCCAGGAAAGTGGAGCAGCAAGTATAATTGCTGGTGAACAGGGTGGCGGAGGCTTTATTACAACTGCCAATGAAGAGAGTAGTGGTGGATTTGGTTTACTTTCAGATGGCGGTACTGCAGGAGGAAGCAGTGGAATCCAATCTATAGCAATTACTGGAAATGTCACTGCAGGCAACGGCAGTGGTGTACAACTTATAGCAAGTGGTAGTAATACCGTATTTGCACCAGCAGAAAACCAAGATATTTCTTACGCTTTTTTCAATAAAAATCAACTAGAATCTGTATTAATCGCCGATGAAACTACGGCAATGTCATTAGCTAATTTTATTGAAGATTATGCCGATAATTATTTTAGCTCACAACTCATTAATACTTGGCAATCCACATCCAGCCAACAATTGTTATTGATTAAGACTCCAGACGGTATTACTTTAATTAAAGAATAAAAGCTCAATAACATATCATTGCTAACAAAAAAGCGTTTGCTAGATTAATTATAATTCATGCCAAATAACGGCTTAAAATTAATCATTACTTCTTTGCTATCAATATTTAAATTTCAATATTGATAGCATTTTTGCGGAATACATTGCTATTTTCTTTATATAGCGTTTAACTATGTATTGTAAAATTGTTTAAGATTTATAAAAATCTTTTTATCAGTGCTTAAAATTTTTTGTTACTAAAATAGACAACATAAAGTCTCCTGCTCCATTGTCCAGGTAGGTTTTGTATTCCCCTTCCGTTATAAATTGATTTCTTTTCGATTTGATTCAATGAGAACGATAGAGCTAATGGGTTTTCATATTCATATGTTTGGGAGATCAATCATGAAACAATGTTTTAGTATTAATTTTACTATTTCAAGTATTCTTTTACTCTTTCTATCAATGACTCTTTCCGCGCAAGGCCGGTATAATTTGCCTAGAGATTATGTCGAAGATGTTAGTGCTGTTACCGCTTATAGACTGACCCAATTCAAGTCATTCAAGAATTTTCGTCCCGGCTTTCAACGCCCTGTGATTATTGATGTTCGTGATGTTGAAGAATACGCACTTAGCCATGCTAAAAATGCATGGAGTATTCCTTTTCCCCACATCTACAAACGTTCAGACTCAACAGAGTATATCGCTCAAGATCCCAAAACATTCTATGAAGCAGTCGCTGCATTATTTCCAAAAAATAAACCGATTTTTATTATTTGCCGCTCGGGTTATCGCAGTAATCTCGCTGCTAATATTTTAGCCAACCCCACGGTATGGGTCCCAGAGTATGCTAATAGCGATATTAAAGGATTCACACAAGTGAAAAATGTATGGGAAGGCATGGAAGGCGTTTTTCGCATCGCTGTAGAAGCGCAGCATGAAGTTATACCGATTATTGATGATCCTAATACTGGTACGGCTTTAGTGCTCGATGTGAATAATGATGGTATTCTTAATTTGGCCGATAAAGACGGCTGGTTGGGTCATCTGAATTTACCTTATTCAACACGACTACGGCCTTATTTGCTTTATCAACCTTATTTACACCTCTATTATCAATAGACCTAAAAACATCATTGAATTGTTATTCATTACGCTAACTGATGTTGATTGTATGCGTCATCAATGGAAATATCCGGTCAAAGGATTTAGGATATTTCCTCTATCGTTAGCTTGCTTAAAAGCCTGAATTATTATTCTTTATCTTGTTAATATTCATTGAAAAGTACAGGTTAAACTTTTTATTAGTTGCAACAACTTGAACCCTCCTGAGGTATGCAACATGCTCCCGAGCCTGTTTCTTCCCGTTCAGCTTGTCGAAGCGTTGAAGGAATACAACATGAGATGCCGTCACCGTCTATTTCCACACCACCACTGCAATGCTGTTCAGAATCTCCGAAAGAGACAAAAGACTCCCAAGCAAGTTCTTGAGGATCAAATGACCAATATTTATGGGAGTTCGCATAACAACATGAAGCCCCCTTTTGTTCATTGGTATTAATATTGGCACTTTTTAGCGCAGAACTGATACTCGTTAATTCTTCTTCTGTATCAGCTTCAATCCCAAAGTGATCAAGACCCACCTTCTTTTCGTTCACCGATATTGCAAAATTAACCGCAGGGTCTTCAAGCCGCCACTTGGCATAATCTTGTTTTAAAACAACGGGGTGACAACCAAACATTGTAGAATAAAACTCAATGTTCTTATCTAAATCATTGACACCAATGTGTATATGCATTCGTTTCATAAGCAATACCTCTTTTACTGCTTGATACTGTATCCAATATGTATTTATTGAGTTCATATATGTAAACGAATCACTCTCTGAAAAGTTGAAGCTAATCGCAATTTTTG
>JBCCZV010000056.1:0-23296 GCA_039187085.1 Pseudomonadota bacterium | reverse complement strand
GTCATCAATCACAACCGTGAAGTTATAGGTTGGTGTTCCGTCTGTTCGTGCAATTATCAAATCATCAAGTTCGGTATTTTCAAACTTCACTTTACCGCGAATTAAATCATCAAATATAACAGCCCCATCTATAGGGTTCTTGAATCGAATGACATGCGGTTGATCCAAAGGATATTCAGACAATTGACGGCATTTGCCATCATAACGGGGCTTTTGCTTGTTTTGCATTTGTGATTCACGCAATGCATCTAATCGTTCTTGGCTACAGTAGCAACGATAAGCCTTCCCTTCTTCTAAAAGATTTTGTAACACTTCATTGTAACGTTCAAAACGCTGTGTTTGATAGTACGGACCTTCATCATGCCCTAATCCCAACCATGCCATACCATCGAAAATTGCTTGTACTGACTCTTCAGTCGATCTTTCTCGATCGGTATCTTCTATTCTCAAAACAAACTGACCATTATTTTTTTTGGCATGTAACCAGCTGTATAAAGCGGTTCTTGCACCACCAACATGTAAATAACCTGTTGGGCTGGGTGCAAAACGAGTTTTTATAGACATAACATCCTCTTAAACTTTCGAGAAAATCCGACATATGAATTCAATTAGGAGCGAAGTTTAACGCAATTATCGAAAGATTTTAATCCGCGATAATTAACCTTTTTATAGAATTATTTGATTGACTGAAATCAACAAAGGTATTTTGGCTAATTAAAGCACAATTTTTTAAGCCAGGATGGTTATTTATAAAATAATTGCACACAAGGGATTGACTCTTAACAATAGAGTCTGTAAGATTCGCTCCACTGTTTCGATGGGCGCTTAGCTCAGCTGGGAGAGCATCGCCCTTACAAGGCGAGGGTCGCAGGTTCGAGCCCTGCAGCGCCCACCATCAGACAGGCTCCTTTTCAGCATTATCTTGTTTTAATTCTATCGATATCCCCAAGCCTCTATTACGTTTCGTTTTAATTAATTCTCGCAAGCTTCATTAATTGAAAACCCATATTGTAAATTTCGAGCGCTTGTCTCTTTGCAAGCATAAGCTAAACAGTCGCGAATAAAAAAGCCCTACAAATTGGTTATTTGCAAGGCTCTATGTGCGTTAATGAACAACGAGTTAAATTGAGGCAAGTGCGCTATCAAGATCCACTTTCAAATCATCTAAAGCTTCTATACCCACGGATAATCGAATAAAATTATCATGGATACCCAATACTTGGCGTTTCTCTTCTGGTACAGAGGCATGTGTCATGATGCCAGGGTGCTCAATTAAGCTTTCAACACCACCTAAACTTTCTGCTAAAGCAAAAATTTCACAGCGCTCTAAAAACTTACGCGACTCAGTCTCCCCACCTTTAATGAAAATAGAAATCATGCCCCCAAAGTTTTTCATCTGCCTCTTAGCAAGCTCATGTTGTGGATGAGAAGCTAACCCAGGATAAATGACTTTTTCAACTTTAGGGTGTGCTTCTAACCATTCGGCTAATTGAAAAGCACTTTCATTATGTCTTTGCATCCTTAACGCTAATGTTTTGCATCCACGCAAAGCAAGGTAGCTATCAAACGGCCCAGCGATAGCACCGATAGAGTTTTGTAAAAACAACATTTTTTCAACTAATTCATCATCGTGTTTGACGATGGCAAGCCCACCCACCATATCAGAATGTCCATTGATATATTTTGTTGCTGAATGCATTACGATATCTGCGCCTAACTCGATAGGCTTTTGGTTGTAAGGTGTAGCAAACGTATTATCGACAACCACTAAAATGTTGTGCTGTTTGGCCACTTTAACAACAGCTTCGATGTCAACTAGCTTTAGCATCGGGTTGGTAGGCGTCTCTACCCAAATCATACGTGTATTAGGTTGTATGGCTGCTTCTAAAGCAGTAATCTGACTTAAATCCACAAATGAAAACGCTAGGCCTGCGCTTCTCTCACGCACACGGTGGAACAAACGAAATGTCCCCCCATAAAGATCATCCATCGCAATCACATGATCGCCTGAATCTAGTAGCTCTAAAATCGTTGAAGTGGCAGCCATTCCTGAGCCAAAGGCTAAACCTTGCTGTCCACCTTCAAGTGAAGCAACACAACGCTCATAAGCAAAACGTGTTGGGTTTTGGGAGCGCGAGTATTCAAATCCTTGGTGAACACCTGGGCTTTCTTGTACGTAGGTAGAACTCGTATAAATGGGTGGCATGACTGCGCCTGTAGAAGGGTCCACGGCTTGTCCGCCGTGAATAGCCAAAGTTTCAAATTGATAATTTTTATTAGAATCCGTCATGATTCGATCTCTGAAAAGGTAAAATAATTGAGTAAAAAGAGTTGAAGGCCTGCCCTAAGTTACACAAGCAGGCTTGAAGAAATACTAAGGCAAAGACTCATTACCAAAGAACTTAAAGTAAGTTATTTTCTTTTAACCAATCGTTGTTATACATCTTGGAGAGGTAGCGATTACCTGTATCACACAAGAGAGTAACAACACGCTTGGGCTCTGTCTGTTCCCGACAATAACGTAAAGCCGCGGCCAATAATGTACCAGAGGATGAGCCAGCTTGAATACCTTCCGTTAACAAAAGTTCTCGTGCCACTTTGAAAGCTTCAGAATCTGGAATCGTGTAGGCCACATCGACAAAATCCATATCACAAATATCTGGAATGAAGTCTTCGCCAATCCCCTCAACAAACCATGAACCCGGTTTTATCTTTTCTTGAGTTCGATGGTAATGCTCTAAAATGGAACCTTTAGGATCGGCTAGCACCATATCAACGTTAGGATTTTTTTCTTTGAGAAATCGACCTACACCTGTCAGCGTACCACCGGAACCAACACCACAAACGAAGGCGTCTATCTCATGATTCATTTGCTCCCAAATTTCAGGAGCTGTAGATTTATAATGTGCTTGTACATTCGCATCGTTACTAAACTGATTAATAAAGTAAGCATTGGGCGTTTCTTCCGCAATACGAGCCGCAACTTCCTGGTAATATTCAGGATCGCCTTTGAGTACGTTAGAGCGGGTTCTCACCACTTTCGCTCCCATGGCTAATAAATTGTATTCCTTCTCCATGCTCATTTTGTCAGGCATGACAATAATCATCTTGTAACCCTTTTGAGCAGCGACCAAAGCGAGACCTAAACCTGTGTTACCTGCTGTTGCTTCAACCAACGTATCGCCTGGTTTAATTTTTCCTTCTGACTCAGCAGACTCTATCATGGAAAGAGCAATTCTATCTTTTATGGAACCACCAGGGTTTAACAACTCTAATTTTCCGAAAAGTTGGCATTGCCCAGTATCTAGCTGATTAAGCTGAATCATAGGCGTTTTTCCAATCATTTCCAGAACGTTCGAATAAACGTGCATCAAACTTTCCTCAAATCTTTCATTATGAGTTTATGAATGTGGTTAGAATACAGGTTAATTGTAGCTAGAGAATGATGAAATCAAGGGTTTGATCTCGGGCTACGATGCGTAGCTATGTTCAAAGCACATGAGTTAACCCATGAAATTGTGCAAAGCAGCATAACCGGTAGTTCTGATGTGGCTAATGTACCACATGCAGAACTCTGACCATAGTCTACCAGTTAAAACGTCCCCGATTTGTCATAAGATAATCAATGAAATGCGTTAAAAATCATCTTTTTGGCGTGTTTTTATGATGTGCCGGCTTTAACACCATTTTCAACATAGTCATTAACGACTTTTTCTAACACGGCTAAAGGCATAGCACCATTTTTTAGAATCACGTCATGAAAGTCACGAATATCAAACTGGTTACCCAACTTTTGTTTAGCCATTTCTCGTAACGCCAAAATTTTGCTCATTCCTATTTTGTAAGAACAGGCTTGGCCCGGCATAACGATATAACGCTCTATTTCTGATATAACATCGGATTCAGCCATACCTGTATTGTTTCTCATGTATTTGATGGCTTCTTCTCGTGTCCATCGTTTATAGTGAATACCTGTGTCAACCACCAATCTAACAGCACGAAAAAGCTCAGCTTGCAAACGTCCTAAATTATCCATAGGGTTATCTTGAAATCCCATTTCCCAAGCGAGATATTCAGCATAAAGCGCCCAACCTTCTATGTAAGCCGTTGCTGGTACCATACGACGAAAGAATGGTACATCATTAAGTTCCATAGCAGAGGCGATTTGAAAATGATGTCCTGGAACAGCTTCATGATAAGCTAAGGTTCGCATACCATATTTTGGCGTGGCTTTGATATCGTATAAATTGGCATAGAAAATCCCTGGACGCGATCCATCTAATGCAGGCCGATTATAGTAAGCCCCTGGAGCCGTTTTTTCTTTAAATTCAGGGATTCTTTTGACTTCAACTGATGCTTTAGGTAGTGAATGAAAAGCTTCGGGCATAGATTGAGTAATTTCATCAATCATCACTTGATAGTCAGTCAGAATTTGTTGACGTCCTTCATCAGTATCCGGATAAAAATACTGTGTATCTTGTTGCAACTCTTCCATGGCTTGCGTAAAGCCATTTTCAACACTAATGCCTTCTCCTTTAAGAATTTCTAACATATTGTCTTGAATTCGGTCCACTTCACTTAAACCCACTTGATGTATCTCTTCGGGTGTATCTTCTGTCGTTGTAAAAAGCTTTAATGCTAAACGATAATAAGCGTCACCATTAGGCAATTTCCAAACACCATGGCGATTATCGGTTTTCTCATAAATCCTTTCAAAGTAAGTGATCAATGATTGATAAGCGGGGTATACATCGACTTCAATGGTTTGTTTTGCATTAGCGATTAAAGAATCTCGTTGATTGACTTCAATAGTTTCAGCTTTAGACAATTTTTCGACGAATGAAGACTGCAAAATATTTTCATCAATGGGTGTATTAATAAAATTTTTCATTTCTTCCAATACACGATCGACGACAAAGCGTGGTGGTAAAATTTGGTTTTCTTCTCTTAACTTGAGTCCTTCCAAAACTTGAGAAAATTTAATACCAACTTTAGAAAGTCGAGTAATATAGTTTTCAGCATCTTTCACACTATGCACTTGATGAGTGGATTCCATAAAAGATGGAAAACCACTTTGCACACCAAACAATTGATTAACAGGATAGTTATGAAATTGAAAATCTTTGCTGTCTATCATAAGTGTCAGAAAATAATCGGCAATTTCTTTAGACAGTTTTTCATCTTCGTTAAGTTCATCATCCGAATAAGAACGCAACACTTCTCTGTGCTTTTCTAACTTATTGAGCGTCGCTATTGCTTTTTCGGGACTTTCATCATCCAAGTCATCATTATGAAAATTTAGACCAAAAGATTCGAGTATTCTCAGGGAGCTTAAAAGCTCAGGGCTCTCTAAAGCAAACTCAATGGTGACTCGATTAAAAAATGTGTTAATGTTAAAAGGTTTAAACCAAATAGCATTGATTAGCCATACACTAGCAGCCATTAACAGCAACAAGGTAATCATACCTAGCCATTTAAATGTTTTTTTGATCATGTATTTATCCTCGAGTTTTATTGATTCAATTTTCGAAAATCTTATGCTTTCGATTAATCGTTATCTTTTAAAGGTTCAATTTTTATACCGTATAAGCCATAAAATAAAGAAACTATCGGTGTTATCCAATTAAAAAAAGCAAAGGGTAAGTAAGCCAGCGTCGCTACCCCGAGTGTACCAGCCATGAAAGCACCGCAAGTATTCCATGGAATCAATGGCGATGTAATGGTTGAAGAATCTTCCAATGCGCGTGATAGGTTTTTAGGGTGTAGCTTGCGACGTGCAAATTCCATACGATACATTCGACCGGGTAAGATAATGGCAATATATTGATCGGCAGAAACCACATTGACACCAATGCCCGTAAAAATGGTCGCTGAAATTAATCCGCCTGTTGAACGCACCATTCCTAAAATACTATCGACTAAGCGTTGTAGTAATCCGGTTTTTTCTAAGATACCGCCAAAGCTCATCGCACAAATAATGAGCCAAACCGTATTCAGCATACTACTCATACCTCCACGATTTAATAATTCATCCAGTTGTTCATTTCCAGTTGCCACGCTAAAACCATCAAAGAGAGCTGTCCAAACACCTTTCAAGGCTTGCAATGCGACAGGCAAGTTATTCGCATCGGCAAAGGCAATAACATGTTGAAATTGAAAAAACACAGCGAAAACCCCGCCCAATAAAGCGCCGATTATAATCGTAGGAAATGCAGGAAATTTACGAATAGCAAGAAAAAGTACCACAACAAGAGGAATCAGTAGCACCCAAGAAATGGTAAAACTCGCCTCTAAATCGTTTAACGTTCGTTGTAAGGTTGAGGATGCTAAATCAATTTCTTCTGTCGCGCCTAAAATGGCAAAGAAGATTATGGCGACAATGAGGCTGGGTACTGTTGTCCACATCATATGTCGAATATGTGAAAACAAGTCGGTACCTGTAACTGCAGGAGCTAAATTCGTCGTATCAGACAGAGGAGACATTTTATCACCAAAGTAAGCGCCAGATACCACAGCACCCGCTGTAATTTCTAAAGATACACCTAAACCTGCCGCTGTTCCAATCAGACCCACCCCAACAGTACCTGCTGTTGTCCAAGAACTACCAATACTAAGAGCAATCAGCGCACAAATGATGCAAGCTGCAGCATAAAACCAATTGGGGTCAAGCAGCTGCAAACCATAATAAATCATCGTAGGAACAATCCCGGCGAGAATCCAAGTGCCAATCAAAGCACCTACGGATAATAAAATTAAAATGGCCCCGAGAGCCATGCTAATACCCTTAGCGAAGCCCTCTTCCATATCAATCCATTGCATACCATTTTTAATGCCTATAATAACTGCAATGAGAGCAGCTAAAATTAAAGCAATTTGGTTTGCACCATAAGAAGAATTATCGGAAAAAAGATACACGGACCCAATAAGCATCACAATAAGGCTCACAACGGGTATAAGTGCATCTACTAAACTGGGTTTTCGGACTTCAGACATGCCATTTTCCATGATGTGTAAGTAAGTAGGAGTTACTAAATTAAAAGGAAAGAAGATGTAGGCGTTAATGCTTACGCCTACTTGATAATAATATTGTCATTTAATTCAAAATACCTAACTTGCTCAAGAACACAAGAGCAATAGCAACTGGCGCAATAAATTTAATAATAAAAATAAAGATTCTAAATGCCATCATGGTTTTTGATAGATTCAGTTCCTCAGCAACCGAGGAAGCAGACATTTGCCAACCAACAAATATAGCCATCAAAAGGCCACCAATAGGTAACATTAAGTTTGCTGTCACGTAATCAAATAAATCAAAGAAAGTTTTTCCAAATAAGGTTGTGTCACTTAATAAGCTAAATGACAAGGCTGGTCCGATACTAATCACCATGACTAATGAACCTGCAGCTAACGCGGCCTTGGAACGACTTAAACCTGTGCGTTCCACCAACCATGCTACTGACGATTCAATTAATGAAATGGCAGAAGTGAATGCGGCAAATACCAGCATTAAAAAGAATAATGCGCCAATAATTAGTCCACCTGGCATTTGTGAAAAAGCCAAAGGTAATGTAACAAAGATCAGCCCAGGCCCCTGACCAGGCTCTAAGCCATACGCAAAAACGATGGGGAAAATAGCCATACCTGCAAGCAACGCCACTGAAGTATCGGCTAAGCCTATAGCGACTGAAGTTTTAAATAGTGAAACCTCTTTGGGTACGTAGGCACCATACATTGCCATCATGCCCGAGGCTAGGCTTAGCGAGAAAAAAGCATGACCTAGCGCAATTAACACACCTTCTGCTGTAATTTTTGAAAAATCAGGCGTAAATAGAAAACTTAAACCCTCGGAAAAATGACCTGTTGTCATCGCATAGACGACCATAACACATAAAATGATGAACATCATAGGCATCAAAGTGGACACAGCTTTTTCAAGCCCTTTATGAACACCTCGGCCAACAACATAGGTTGTAAGTAGTATGACAGTAAAAGTCCAAATGATGGCTTGTTGAGGGTCTTGCATCAGCTGGTCGAGCATCTCCCCCATGGCTTCTGGCGACTTTTCAATGAAAGCACCAGAACCCGCTTTGAAAAAATAGGCTAAAGACCAGCCTGCCACAACCGAGTAGAAAGTTAAAATTGTGAAGCCAGCGAGGATACCCAACCACCCTACACCTTTCCACCAAGGTGAGAGTTTTTGCGATTTTGCAATGGCACCAAAGGCATTGCCCGGCGATTGACGAGCTTTTCGACCAATCATGACTTCTGCAGATAAAATAGGGATGCCTACAACAGCAATACACAGTAAATAAACCAGTACAAAAGCCCCCCCTCCATTTTCACCGGTTATATAAGGAAATTTCCAAATATTACCCAACCCTACTGCAGAACCCGTAGCCGCTAGAATAAATGCCCAGCGCGAAGACCACATGCCATGAATGGAACTCTCTTCTTTTACCATCTTATTGAACCCTTACTTTTTCACGATACCCCAAAAATAACCAAAAATAGAAACATATTTTCAGGTGCTATGGCAAGTTGTGATATCTATAAAATCGTGTAAGAAATTTGTTACAAAAATTACAAAGAACGTAATTTTATAAAACTGCATAAAATGAGAAAGAAGTTTGAACAGAGTACAGAGTACTTGAAAAGTAAAAGGCTAGAAAAACTTCAGTAAGGTTAACTTTCTGATTTTATAGTATTTTAATAAGTCCGTATTACTTGAAGCTTAATGACAATCGCTAGAACGCAAGAGCCCTAGCGATACAGATGAGAAGCAATACAGCGTTACAGCGCTTCGTTTAATTTTGGTAATATCTCAAATAAGTCGCCTACTAAGCCATAATCTGCCACTTGGAAAATAGGCGCTTCCTCATCCTTATTGATAGCAACAATGACTTTACTGTCTTTCATTCCTGCTAAATGCTGGATTGCACCGGATATACCGACGGCAATGTACAAGTCTGGAGCGACAATTTTACCGGTTTGACCTACTTGATAGTCATTAGGAACAAAGCCCGCGTCGACCGCAGCGCGTGACGCGCCAACCGCCGCACCTAACTTGTCTGCAATACCTTCCAAAAGATGGAAGTTATCGCCGCTCTGCATACCACGACCACCCGAAATAATAGTGCTAGCTGCCGTCAGCTCTGGACGCTCCGACTCTGTCAATTCCTGCCCTACAAAAGCAGTTACATCGGTGATGGCCTCTGCTGGGTCAACGCTCTCAACTTCAGCATTACCACCTGTTGCAGATACAGCATCAAACCCTGTAGCGCGTACGGTGATGACTTTGACTGTATCAGAAGACTGAACAGTAGCCATTGCATTTCCAGCGTAAATAGGTCGCACAAAAGTATCTTCAGATTCAACAGCAGTGATATCAGAAATTTGTTGAGCGTCAAGAAGCGCCGCGACACGAGGCATAAAGTTTTTGCCGAAAGTTGTCGCCGATGCCAGAAGATGGGTGTATCCCGATGCTAACTTAACCGCAATAGAAGCAGTATTTTCAGCCAAAGCATGAACGAATTCATCGTGCTCTGCGTGAAGGACCTTGGTTACCCCAGAAATTTGTTGAGCTTCATCAACCACGGATTGTGCGTTTGAACCTGCGACTAATAAATGAATATCAGAACCTAGTTTTTGTGCAGCCGTTAAGGTATTCAGTGTAGCTGCCTGGAGTTTTTCGTTATTGTGTTCTGCTATGACTAGAATGCTCATTTAGATCACCTTTGCTTCTGTTTTCAATTTTTCAACCAATTCCTCTACAGAGGCAACCTTGATGCCCGCTTTGCGCTCGGCTGGAGGCGTCACTTGCAGCACCTTAACGCGAGGGGTAACATCAACACCGTAGTCTTCTGGAGACTTGGTGTCTAAAGGTTTCTTTTTCGCCTTCATAATATCAGGCAATTTTGCAAAACGCGGTTCGTTTAAGCGTAAGTCTGTTGTAACAATGCCAGGCAATTTGACTTTCAGGGTTTCGATACCCCCATCAATTTCGCGGGCTACCGTCGCAAACTCACCATCAATTTCTACATTTGATGCAAAGGTTGCTTGTCCCCATCCCAATAAAGCTGCCAACATTTGCCCTGTTTGGTTGTTGTCACCATCAATGGCCTGTTTACCAAGAATGACCAGTTGTGGTGCTTCTTGCTCAACCACTTTCTGTAGTAGTTTAGCGATGGCTAATGGTTCGACAGCCGTATCGGTTTGAATCAAGATTGCTCGGTCAGCACCCAACGCGAGTGCCGTTCTCAAAGTTTCTTGCGACTGTGAAGTGCCAATCGATACCACAATAACTTCACTGGCGATGCCTTTTTCCTTTAAACGCACAGCTTCTTCAACAGCAATTTCACAAAAAGGATTCATTGACATTTTTACATTTGCCGTTTCAACACCAGAGTTATCTGGTTTGATACGCACTTTAACGTTGTAGTCGATGACCCGCTTTATCGGAACCAATACTTTCATTATTCTCCACCTTATAATGGGATGTTTAGATATCAGTTAATTAACCAAAATTTAGACGAACTTTCTGGCAAAGACTTATTGACACTAGCACTTATACCACCTTGAAAACGCTGAACAGTCCACTCCAAACTTGAGGTTATTCACTTTCAACTAGCTAAAAGCCAATGCCGAATGCTGGTTATCAGAGACATTAGTCTGAATGTTGTAACACATAGAATTCGGCAATAATTATAATCGTCACCCTATAATAGCCAATATAATTGCTCAGCTGATCAACAACTTGAGGTTTATTAGTATTAATACAAAGAGATATTCTTAGAGTGAGTACGGCGATCTCTGTCGCTATGTTTGACAAATTTAATCAATTTAGTCTAACAACTATGAAATAGCCTTTTTTCTCTTTTGTTGAACTTTTATATGCGACTATCATGTTTAAATTTCAATAGGTCACTCATTTAAATAGCGTAATAGTGGACTGATTTTTCGATTTTATCAATAGACAGCTTAATGGGTTCGTTAGAACAATCCGGGCAATACCAACCCAAGAGGAAGCAAAAACTTGTTACGATCCGCTGACTTTTTTGCTATGCAGCAGCCGCTTATGTTGCAAACAAATAGGCGTAAGGTAGAATATTTTGTAAAGACTCTTTTAACCCTTTGGTAGATTAAGGTCTTCTAATTTAAGGGATAGTCTCATCTCAACGTAAATGCTATAGTTGTTAGCTTACTTATAAAGTTCAATTGCTCAATTAAACCAACAAAAGACGATAAAACGTATTAACTTTGTGGCACTTAATTGATGCTTTATCTACTTAACCCCAATTTTTCAAGAATTAGGAGACCACCGTGGAACGTGAATCGATGGAGTTTGACATCGTTATCGTAGGTGCTGGTCCATCAGGATTAGCCGCAGCCATTCGTCTGAAGCAACTCTGCCAAGAGCACGACAAGGATTTTACCGTTTGCGTTGTCGAAAAAGGCTCTGAAGTCGGTGCGCATATATTGTCTGGGGCTGTTCTTGAACCGAGAGCTTTAAATGAGCTATTTCCCAATTGGAAAGAAATGGGAGCACCCGTTGATGTTCCTGTATCTGACGAAAAGTTTTTATTTCTTAAAGAGAATGATAAGCACATATCTTGGCCAACACAATTTCTGATTCCGCAACAAAAAAATCACGGTAATTATATTATCAGCTTAGGTAATCTGTGCCGTTGGTTAGCTGAACAAGCTGAAAACTTGGGTGTTGAAATCTTTCCTGGTTTTGCGGCTTCTGAAATTCTTTACGGTGAAGACGGTACAGTTAAAGGTATAGCAACTGGTGATATGGGTATAGGTCGTGACGGTGAGCAAAAACCTACTTATCAACCAGGTTATGAACTTCATGCAAAATACACACTCTTTGCTGAAGGTTGTCGGGGAAGCCTGGGCAAAATTCTTATGGAGAAATTCGAACTCCGTAAAGATTGTGATCCCCAGCATTACGGTATCGGTATTAAGGAACTTTGGGATGTTCCTGCCGAGAACCATCAAGAAGGTTTAGTCGTTCACTCAGCAGGGTGGCCTCTTGATAAGAGCACTTATGGTGGCTCGTTTCTTTATCACCTCAACAATAACCAAATCGCTATTGGGTTTGTGATTGGGTTGAATTATCAAAACCCTCATTTAAGTCCGTTTGATGAATTCCAACGTTTCAAAACACACTCTGCCATTAAAAAGTATCTTGAGGGCGGTAAACGGGTTTCTTATGGAGCCAGAGCACTTAATGAAGGAGGCCTTCAATCAGTCCCTAAATTGAGCTTCCCAGGCGGAGCTCTCATTGGTTGCGAAGCAGGTTTCTTGAATTTACCCAAAATAAAAGGCTCTCACACAGCAATGAAGTCCGGAATGATTGCTGCCGATGTCTTTTTTGAGAAATTAAATACTGGCTCACAAGGCGGTGAAGATGTGACTTATTTTCAGGAGGCTTACAAAAATTCATGGATTTACGACGAATTATACCGCGCAAGAAACACCTATCCAGCGTTTCACAAATGGGGACTTACTGGCGGGGTTCTCTTTACTGGAATCGATCAAATATTATTTAGAGGTAAATTGCCTGTCACTTTACGTGTTAAAGAACCTGATAATGAAACACTCAAACCGGCCGCTCAATGCGAAAAAATTGAGTACCCAAAGCCTGATGGTAAAATATCTTTCGACAAGCTATCTTCTGTGTTCATATCTAATACCAATCATGAAGAAGATCAACCGATTCATCTGAAGCTTAACGATGTTGCTGTTCCCATCGAACATAATTTAGCCATATTTGCTGAACCTGCTCAACGTTATTGCCCTGCTGGTGTTTACGAAATTATACGTGAAGATGATGGTGATAACCCTCGCTTACAGATTAATGCACAAAACTGCGTACACTGTAAAACTTGCGATATTAAAGATCCGACTCAGAATATCAACTGGGTAACACCTGAGGGTGGAGGCGGACCTAATTACCCTAATATGTAGTTGCAAAGCAAAAGACCAATCTTATTTCGCAAAAGAGCCTAACATAAATCACTATGCTTGGCTCTTTGTTATGGCTTTATCTCAAAAGCCTTTTCTTCAAACTCAACAAGCCTGCCTTTTTTATAGAAAGATATTTCATTTTAAAATCACAGCTTAATTTTTCTCTAGTTCTTATCAGTAAGTTTATAAAAAACAAATCATTATGAGCTTACTCCCTGGATGCCTACACCAGGGTATCTAAAGCTTATTGTCCTAGCTAGCTTTCACATTATTTATTATTTCACTGCAAGCAAAAATTTTTTTATCAGGCTTGATTACAAAATATTGAGTTATTGTCTCTTGAGTTACATAAAATTTTAAAACCTAAGCAATCTAAGTTGTGGTTTCGATAGTTTTTTTTTCCTGGGCTATCGATTGTTTTCGTTTTTCTATTCTAAACCAATAAGCCCATTGCTTAACTTTATTTGCTAGCTTTTCCGGTTTAAAAGGCTTCGCAATGTAGTCATTCATTCCAGCAGCATAACATTTTTGGGCATCTTCCTTCATCGCATTGGCTGTTATTGCAATGATTGGAATTTTGGCGGTGTGTCCTTTAAATTTTCGTATTTGTTTAGTTGCTTCAATGCCGTCCATGACTGGCATTTGCATATCCATCAATACAGCGTCAAAGTCATGTGCTTTGAGCATTTTTAATGCTTCTTCACCATTAAAGGCAACTTCAATGCGGCAATGTTTTTTCTTTAAAATGCCTGTAGCCACTAACTGATTTACGCGATTGTCCTCAACCAATAGAATATTGAAACGTGATTGGTCAGCAGCTTTATCTTTGTGTTTTTCAATGACTTTGCGTTCGCTTTCACCAGCGGGTAACCAATCAAGCTTATTCAATAAATTCGAACGAAAAATAGGCTTTGAAATACTTGAAGTAAATCCAAGGATATCGCAACTTTCTTGACTGATTTTTTCTTTATACCACATCAGATAAGCACGGATAGGCTGTTTTTCCTCATTGAAACTCTTCATTAAATAACGACCTAGACCATCATGGAGTTGATCTTCGACGAATAAAATATCGGGCTGTATACTTTGCTTATCAATTTTCTCAAGAAATTCTGATTTCGAATGACATATTGTCACCTTGCCACCCAACTGTTTTGAGGTGTATTCTAATTCTTTACAAATTAATGGATTAGGATCCACGACCATCACATGGCGCCCTAAAAATTGTGAGGAATACATGGAAACCTTAGGCTCTTGTATTAACCCTAACTCCACTTCAAACCAAAAAGTACTTCCCTGATCAATTTCGCTTTCAACACCAATTTGGCCATTCATCAAACTACAAAGCCTTTGACAAATCGCTAAGCCCAAACCCGTACCACCGTATTTGCGTGAAGTTGTTGAATCAGCTTGCTGAAAAGGTTTGAATAAACTTTTTCCTATATCGCTAGGAATCCCAATTCCTGTATCTTTTATACGACTGTGCATACAGAACTTTCCATCAGGTCTTGACCATCCACAAATATCTAAACTTACACAGCCTTCATGAGTGAATTTAATGGCGTTTGAAAGCAAATTTAAAAAAACTTGTCTTAACCTAACAGGATCACCTATGATTTCGTCAGGAACAGATTCATCAATGTGTGCAGCTAATTCAATATTTTTTTCGTTAGCTATAGGCCCAAGGAGCGTTAATAGACTGTCAACCATATGCAGTAAACTAAAGCTGTCTTGGTCCAAAGAAAGTTTACCCGCCTCAACTTTAGAGAAGTCCAGAATATCATTAATAATCGTTAACAATGTTTCAGCCGATTGTTTTGCTGTTTCAACAAAATGTCCTTGTGTGCTGGTCATAGCCGTTTCTTGTAACAAACTCAACATCCCTAAAACGCCGTTCATTGGCGTACGAATTTCGTGACTCATCACTGCTAAAAATTCAGATTTAGCACGATTGGCTTTTTCTGCTCTAGCTTGTGCACGTTTCAATTGTAGTGTTCTTTCTTCGACACGCGTTTCGAGTTGTTCTTGTTCCATCTTAAGCTCATGCTCAACTTCTTCCTGTCGCTTTAGTAACTGATTGAAAGCATTCACAACAACACCCATTTCATCATTGACAGGCCATTCAACCTGTCGTTTTTTTCCTGTGAGGCGAGTATAAGTTATCGCTTTCAATAGTTTCTCTAAAGGTACGCCAATCGAATACTTATAACTTAATGAAACCGACCAAACAACCAAGAAAAATAAAGCGACAATCATAGTTACCGCGTAAGCAATACGATGCAAAAGTGCTTCATGAATCTGCTCCGTTGTAAACTCCAATACGATAGTGCCTATAAATTCCTTACCGACCGATTTTTCATAATAGATAGGCACTTTGCTGCGTAAGTTACTAGGAGTACGGGGTAATAATTCACCGGCTTGGGTAATAACATTCTCTTCATCATCACGAACAGCGACATATTGAAAACCCGGCATAACTCGGATGTTATCAACGATGAGCTGGATTTGTTGATCGTTAAAATGCCATAAGGCCTCACTCAGCACCAAGCTTTGGCCTTGAGCAAATGATTCGACGCGTTTTTCTAATGCTTGGTAAGCTTTATGATAATGCCACCATTCTGCAATCAAGAATAATGTGCAAATACAAATAAAAATAATAGGCAATAGCCGCACGAACAATCGATTGCGCAACTTGTGAAAATCATAAATCGGCTTCGATAGTATCATGCGCCCATTAATATTGAGGTTTGATTCAGCGTTAATTAAAAAAGGAGCGCCTATGCTCCTTTGCTGTTTTCATTATAATCGTTATAGATAGACTAGTGGCGGGTAACAATTCTCGTTTGTGCTACTTTAACGCCGAGCAAGGCAAACAACAACCAGAAAAAAGTACTATATAAAGAACCACCTTCATTATTTTCATCTAATATATTTCCTTCTTCATTGGCATCACAGGATTGATCAGCTGGTGTACCATCTTCAACAGGGTTTAAGAGAAAAGCTCTTTGCTCATCATTGAAAATTCCAGTACCTACAATTTGGCCCAAGTTATTAATTGAACGCGCTTCTGATAACTCCCAACCTAACTTACAATCAATCATGACGTTTAAGTCTGTCATTTGCTCGTTTTCATAAATGAAAGCATGCGAGATATTGAATCCTAAACGTCTTCCAATATTTGAGTAGCCAACAACTTGGTTAACATCATTAATATCTAAGGCTTTACTAAAACGAAAGACTTCCTCACTTAATGTCCCAAGATTTATTGGTCCCTGCCCACTCGCTGGATCAAAGAGAAAAGCATACTCAATAAAATAGGGAAAACCACCAACGGAGCCAATCGGATCGCCATCAAGATAGGAACTACCGACAATAACACCATTGTTATTCACCGCAGCGGCGCTATTTTCACTTCCTCCTAGCGTATTAATACCTATAGCTTCTGTACTGCTCGCTACATCAAAATAAAAAGCGCGGTCAAAAACGTCACCGCCTAAGTCAATACCATTCGTAGTACCCACTACGCGATTACTATTATTGATATCAACAACAGTGGAAAAACGATTAACATCATCTGAAGGTAGCGGAATAAAATTGAAAACCCCTTCATCAGTGCCATCATGATACCAGGCTAAATTTCGAAATAACTCTGAGTCTGTTGCCGTTTCTGTTCGAGAATAGCCAACTATCATTTGATCATCATTGATAGCTGTGGCGCGACCAGCAACTTCTATAGCTGGATCAAGCACCACCCATTGAGTCCCATCGTACCGAACAGGACGCTCGACAGTGGTTACAAACTCAGCAACATTGATGTCAGGACGGTATTCCGTGGCATACCCAACAACATCACCTAAAATATTAATGTCAAAACCAATACTAGACGAAAGTATAAAGTCAGTTTCCACCAAATCGATAGCAGTTTGCTCAAAACCTTCTGGATTGAATTCGAATGCCCCTAAATCCATCCAACCCATACCATCATGAATACCTGCATGCGCATAAAAATCGCGGGTCTGTTCATTCACATCCTCAGTAGACTCATCATCTTCGGCGGTGATTGCACCATCACCTAAACCAACAATCTGCCCCACATCATTAATTCCATAGGCAATACTGAGACTACTTCCCTCTTCAAAAACACCTAAATCTATAAGCTCGTAGGAGGTTACATCCGCATGAGAAAAGTTTGAAAACATCCCTATCGTACAGGTTAAAGACAGAGTTTGTCCCCATTTTGTCAACACGTTATTTGTCGAATGACCTGAAAAAAACATAATTATATCAACCCCTTAGAGCAAAGCCCCTATTTCAAACTGCCATAACGATTTAACTAATGTTTATAAACAATCATAGGATGGTGTTTATAGTTTCTGGATAATTGAATCGCCTTTAAATACTGAAAAGCTAACAGTGAGTGTGTACTAATTTTAGTAAAAAAATGATTATACCCACTGTGGAATTAAAAGGTAAGACTCAAAGAAATACGTATAGTTTCCGAAACGAGTAGGAATCTCGGCTAGTGAGCATCGGGCTGGTTCTCGGGAGTAGCTTGCTTAAAGGCATTAATGGTTAAACAGTGAGCATTGATAGCTGAGATTAGCGGATATGGCGACATATCAACGTCAAAACGATGGGCATTATATACTTGTGGAATAAGACAAATATCTGCCACTGTTGGCGTATCACCCCAGCAGAACTTAGGTTCATTATCTGGGTTGAGACTTAATTGGCCAACTTGCATCAATTGAGAGAGGCGTTTTTCAAAAGCCCCAAAGCCCGTTGCTATCCAATGTTGATACCATCGGTTTTTTGCGAAGTCTTCAGTATTTAATGATTTAGTTAAATATTGCAACACTCTTAAATTATTAAGAGGGTGAATATCACATGCAATGTCATAAGCCATTGCCCTAACCACTGCTCGATCAGTAGTTTTCTGAGGAAGAAAGGAAGGCGTAGCAAATTTTTCTTCAAGATAGTCAATAATCGCTAGACTCTGATGCAAAGTGAAATCATTATCGGTTAGCACTGGCACTAAACCCTGTGGATTCAATTCACGAAACGCATCTTGGTGTTGATAGCCTCCATCTTTTACTAAATGTATCGATTCTTGCTGGTAGGGCTGTTCTTTGATGTTTAATGCAATTCTTACACGATAAGCGGCGGTAGAACGCCAATAACCATAGAGTTTAAGCATAGTCGTCGTCGTCCTCACAGAAAAAAAGACTGATACCCAACACAACTAAATTGTGACTGCGTGGGTATCTGCTTTCGGAAATAAGATTAAGGATTTTCGTATTTAACTACGGTTTGTTCAATAGCGCCAAAAATACTATGGCCTTGATTATCCAGCATTTCGATTTTTACTTTGTCACCAAAAGTTAGGAATGATGTTTCTGGCTTTCCATGATCAATAATTTCTAACATACGTTTTTCCGCTAAACAGCTGGACCCCAAGCTGCGATCATAATTGGACACGGTTCCTGAACCGATGATAGCTCCAGCACTTAAAGGTCGTGACTTGGCAGCGTGAGCGACCAATTGAGGAAAAGAGAATGTCATGTCTATGCCAGCGTTGGGTTTACCCAACAAATGATCATTAATATGGCTCACTAAAGGCAAATGAATTTTTTCGCCATCCCAAGCTTCTCCCAATTCATCAGGCGTTACGGCTATCGGCGAAAATGCACTAGAAGGCTTGCTTTGGAAGAACCCAAAGCCTTTTGCAAGCTCTCCTGGAATCAAGTTACGTAGAGAGACATCATTAACTAACATAATCAGCTTAATGTGGCCAGATGCCACCTCAGCCGTCACTCCCATTGGTACATCATTCGTGATGATAGCGATCTCTGCCTCTAAATCAATACCCCACTCATCACTTGCCATTAAAATATCTTCTTGAGGGCCGATGAATGCATCACTGCCTCCTTGATACATTAGTGGGTCAGTCCAAAATGACTCAGGCATTTCAGCACCTCGTGCTTTACGCACGAGTTCGACATGATTCACATAAGCACTTCCATCAGCCCACTGATAGGCTCTTGGTAATGGTGACTCACAAGCCGTTTCTTCAAAAGGAAGTGTGCCTTTTATGGTACCCTGGTTTAAGCCTTGATAAATAGCCTCTAACTTAGGTGCGGTTTCATCCCAATTATCAAGAGCAGACTGCAAAGTTGGCGCTATTTCAGGCACAGCTACGGCTAATGTCATTGCTTTATTAACGACGACAAGTTGGCCATCGCGCGTATTGTTTTTTAACGTCGCAAGTTTCATTTTAAGTTCCTAGAATGAGAATGAACAAAGCCGATAAAACCGACTTTGCATTATCGAACAGTTTGCGTAATAAAATCTTATTATTTCGAAAAGCTCTCTATCGAAAGCTAAACGTCAGATGTTTTCCACGATTCAGAATAATTTTGGAGTTCTACTTGCTGTGAAAACTCACTGACATCCAATGGATCTCGAGTATCAATCATCACAGCCACTTCATCGGTTTCCTTACGCGTGTGTTTTTGGCCGGCAGCGAACGCTTTCGGATGAGGTCCATGGGTAAATCCACATGGATGAAAAGTCATCATAGCTGGTCCAATGTTATCACGACTAAAGAAATCACCAGCATGATAAAAAATCACCTCGTCGAAGTCATCATTATTGTGGTAAAAAGGTACTTTTAACGCGCCAGGATCTGACTCAATCGGCCTAGGAACAAAAGTACAAACAACAAAACGCGAAGCAACAAAAGTAGTGTGCGCCGATGGCGGTAAATGATAACGATGACTCATTAGTGGACGAATATCACGCCAATTAATGCGAACTACGCTCAAGTCACCATGCCAGCCTACAGCGTCAAGTGGGCTATAGCCATAAGTGACAATCGATATTTGCTCGCGTCGCTTAATCAAAACCTGCCATGTATCATCCGTTTGCTGAGCCTTGAAAGCATCATTAATGGCTGGCACATCTAGCATTGCTGGGTCGAAAATCGCTTGCGGTCCTACAAGACCTTTTTCTGGGAGTTGATAACTGTCATTGGTAGCTTCTATCATCATAAGTGAAACAGGCTTAATGACTTCAAGCCGCCACATAGTACTACGAGGAATAACAATATAATCGCCCTCTTTAACCCGCATATGACCATAGTCACAGAATAAATCAGCCTCACCATCATGTATAAATAACAGATCATCGCCATCTGCATTGCGCACCAGGTAAGGCATATTTTCATTCACTTGCCACAAGCGAATTTTACAAGCTGTATTGCTTAGTACAATAGGAGACTCCCAAGGAGAATTAGCTTGCCATTGCGTTTTGCTGAAATCGAAAGCTCGTGGTTTTAATGGTCCTTCCCATGACTCCCAACTTGTGGGTGGTCTCTGATGGTGCACATGTGCTGTGGGCCCAAAAAAACCACTGCGCCCAATTTCACGTTCGTAAATCGCCTCTTCAGGAAAATCGGCATGTGCTTGGCGAGATACTTTACCCTCTTTATGTGGGAAAGATATCCATTTACGCATCAGCAATTACCCCACGACGGATTTGATCAAGCTCTATGGATTCAAATAATGCTTTAAAATTACCTTCACCAAAACCCTCGTTACCTTTGCGTTGAATAATTTCAAAGAAGATAGGTCCAATCACCGTATCCGTAAAAATTTGCAATAAGATGCCATCACCTTCTACAGGCGCACCATCTAATAAAATTCGGCGTGATTTTAGTTCTTGAATGTTTTCACCATGACCAGGTACACGATCGTTCAATTGCTCGTAGTAGGTATCCGGAGTGTCCATGAATTTCATACCTGAATCACGTAGCTGTGATACTGTTTCGTAGATGTTTTCTGTAGAGAGTGCGATATGCTGTATGCCTTCACCTCGGTATTCCCTTAAAAATTCTTCGATTTGTGATTTATCATCCGAAGACTCATTTATAGGGATACGAATTTTACCACAAGGTGCGGTCATGGCACGGCTTACAAGTCCTGTTAGTTTTCCTTCGATATCGAAATAACGAATCTCACGGAAATTGCCAATACGCTCATAAAAACCAGCCCATTTATCCATGTTTCCACGAGCAACGTTGTGTGTTAAATGATCGATTTCATAAAGGCCAGCGCCCTTAGGGTGCTTATCAACAGAATCGTAAAATTCAAAATCAGTGTTATAAATATTATTGGTGTCTGTATATCTATCAACAAAATACAGCACACTGTTACCAATGCCATATACTGCGGGTATATTCAATTCCATATAACCGGCTTTACCTTCAAAGGCAACGGCACCATTTGCTACAGCATGAGCCATGGCTTTGTTAGCATCTTGTACACGGAATGCCATCGCACAAGCACAAGGACCATGCGCTTGAGCAAAAGCTTCGAAATGCGTGTAGGGTTCAGCATTAACAATAAAATTGATATCACCTTGCCGAAACAGTACAGCATCTTTACTGCGATGTTTGGCAACTTCAGAAAAGCCAAGTGATGCGAAAAGTTTTTTAAGTGAATCGATACCTTCTTTCGATGGTGCGGTATATTCAACAAATTCAAAGCCATCAGTTCCTAAGGGGTTAAATTCGATATCAGACATAAAATCACCTTTATAAAAAACAAAATACGGTTTTGTGAGCAAAGTAAGTTGCTTGAAGAGTAAATGAGATGTATCAATCTGCTCACTTATCACGAACCCTGAAATATTCGTATGAACGGATTAAACAATAAAAACATCTTAACGGTTGATGTTACAACATCGCGACTAAATGAAAAGAATTGAGTTGTTAAAGCGGATGTTTTTTGTACACAAACAATTTTAAAAGTGTAAACTTATCATTACATTATTTTTCAATCTATTGATTTTAATCATATTTAAGAAAAACCACCACATACCACTGTAAACTTAAGTTTACGATTTCAAGAAAGCTTTTGCTTTGAATTTGCCAGCGCAATAATGCCCAAACAAAAGAAAAAGTTATATCAACAGTCATGTTATTGAACGATTTTAGTTATCAAATACTTGACACACGATTTTTTAGTTTAGTAAAAAACATTCACTATATTGATAGCAGAAAAGCTGATTAACAAATCCTATCTAATGAGAGTGCAATATATTTGCAGGGAATTTGCCCTTTGCTCAAGTTCATCGTGATGGCAAAATATGCTAATCAAATTTTGGATACTTCATTAGTAAACTTTATATTGTTAAAAAAGTAACTAAAATATCCACAATTTATTATTGAATAAAAATGAATGTTAAAAATATTTTGTATTTTTAAATCAGGTTGAGAAATCGGAGTTGTAAAATGTGTCTGGTTTTTTTTGCTTATCAATGTCATCCAATTTATCCGTTAATCATTGTTGGTAATCGTGATGAGTATTTTCATCGTCCCACTCAACCTATGCATTGGTGGGAATCCAATACCAATCTACTCGCTGGTAAAGATTTACAATCTGGTGGCACATGGATGGGATTTAAAAAAAATGGTGACTTTTCCATTGTTACTAATTTTAGAGAACCCTCAAATCAAAATACGAAAAAAAATTTTGAGAGCAGAGGTTTTTTACCTTTAAATTATTTAATGACAAAAAAATCTTATCACGATTATTTATTACAAATTTCGAATAAAAGTGTTCAATACGATGGATTTAACTTATTACTAGGTAATAGTAAAGCATTGGCAATATTTAGCAATCGACCAAAAAATTATAAATCTCAGCTAATTCCAAAATTAGAACCAGGAGTTTATGCAATGAGCAATGGAACTTTTGATGCTCCATGGCCTAAAGCGGAGAAACTCAAACATGCTGTAAAATATTGGATAGCTAAAAAAGATAGTGATACCGCCCCACTGTTTGAAGTTTTGCGTGATAAGCAACTTGCTAATATTAACGAATTACCAGAGACAGGAATTCCTGTTCATCTAGAACATCAGTTATCTGCTTGTTTTGTCAATATCAACCAAGAATATGGTACACGCAGTTCTTATGTAGCTCTATTAACTGAGAAAGAAGTGCGCATCGAAAATCAAGAATTCTCCAAAACTGCTGAGATTTTTAGAGAAAGCACGTTTAAATATGCCATTGAATAGCATTTTATTGCATTTTTTTGTTAGTTAAATCCTAATAGACACTTAGGATTCCGTCGAGTAGTATAGCTTTTCTAACAAGTATCCGGTCAAAAGGCATATATAGGAATGAAAAAATTTTTATTATTATTTGTTTTTCAAGTTATGGGATTGCACACCACTAGCAGCAGCTGGTTTTGCAAATTACGCGCATATTACAGCCATACAAACCGATAAAAATGGTGTATATCTTTCAAATTGTTCTCG
>JBCCZV010000055.1:0-23300 GCA_039187085.1 Pseudomonadota bacterium | reverse complement strand
GCTGACGATGCCGTTATGGCCTCGGCCGCTCTCGATCGATTACTTCATCGTTCGACTGTCTTTAACATTAAGGGCGACAGTTATCGATTAAAAAATAAACGCAAAGCCGGAATTCATACAGGAGAACTCAACCACTAAGAATACGAGCAAAAAAATTTACCCTGGGTGGTAGACTTTTAAGTGCTAATTTCTGGACGACTTTTACATGCTATTTGACATTAACAAGGTGTCTAGCAGCGGTTGTGCGGGTGCAATCAAGGGTGAAGCTTGTCCCTGTAAATCCATCATCGCACTGGCCATGCCGTGGAGGCGCAAAGACTTGAGTGTGGTAATTAAGGATTCAGTAGACATCAGCTTTCTCCCTTAATTGATCAAAGTGTGCGGTCGACGCCAGCGGTTCGGTTCGCACTTCAGGGGCTTTGGCTAACGGTTTGGGGGTAGGCGGTGTTTGTAAACGCCCTAAGCCATTTAAAATCTGTGAATGCGAAGGGTGCCCATTCGCAAGAGACGCTTCTACCGCTTTTTCCACGAGGTCTTGTGGATGGGACAAGACTAACGCCAAAATATCAGCCATCTCACGATCGCCACGAGGTTGTTTCAACAGATGTGCTTGTAAACGTCGAAAGCAGTCAGGTAACTCGGCAAAAGGAGCGCCATTACGTAGTGCACCGGGTTTTCGCTGTAAAACACCTAAATAGTGACGCCAATCATAGACAGTTTTTGCGGGAACACGATTATCGTGACGAAGGAAGACACGCGTATGTTCCGCGATGATATGACCTTCAGCTAATACTACTAAACGTTCAGCATACACGTGTAAACTCACCACGTGATGAGCAAAGTTGGCAGGTACACTGTATCGATTGCGCTCAAATTGAATGAGGCAGGTCGCCGATACCCGCTTACTCAGTTCTATATATCCATCGAAAGGGATTGGCATGGGCATCAAGTGACGCTGCTCCTCAGCGAGCCCTTCAGCTAACGTGATAGGTTTTTCGGGATGTTGCTTCTGTACCCACAAAGCCTGACAACGTAATGTCAACCAATGATTGAGGTCAGCCAACGAATCAAATGTCGGTGCTTCTTGCCAAATATCATGACGCAAATCACGCACCTGTTTTTCCACTTGCCCTTTCTCCCAACCCGCAGCGGGGTTGCAGAAGTCGGCTTCAAAAACATAATGGTTGGTCATAGCTTGGAAACGTCGATTGACAGCCCGTTGCTTACCGCGCAATAGGGCATCGACCGCCGTTTTCATGTTGTCATAAATCCCTCGTTCTGGGACACCGCCAAATGCCCTAAAAGCTTGCGCGTGCGCATCAAACAGAAACTCATGGCTTTGGCCCCGATAAGCCACTAAGAAGAACGCGCGACTATAGCATAACCGGATATGTGCAATTTGTAGCTTACAGCGAACACCCGCTATCACCGCCCAATCTTCACTCCAATCAAATTGAAACGCTTCGCCCGGTGCAAACGTCAGAGGAATATAGCTCTTACGGGTCGGTTGTTGTTGTTCAGCACGCCACTGGCGCGCAAAGGCGGCGACCCGGTCGTAGGAACCGGCAAATCCAAGACTCACTAAGTCTGCGTGTAATTGTTTCAGTGTGCGGCGCTCTTTGCGACGGCGGTTCCGTTCCCGGTGTAACCAGGTAATTAACGTTTCTTTATAGTCATCCAACAAGCTAGGGGATTGGCGAGGTTTATAGACAGGGTCAATCGTATCCTGCGCTAAGTATTTGCGAACCGTATTTCGGGATAATCCGGTACGGCGCGCTATCTCACGTTGGGAAAGACCTTCGCGTTGAGACCAACGCCGTATGACATTCAATAGGGACATATCTATCACTCCAGTTGCTCCTACTCTCACAACAAGTAGGAAATTTGTACTGGATCACTTTTACATGCAAATTCAACAGAATCTGGCTCACTTTTAAACGCAAATCAACACTAGAGGAAGTGCTTCCAAAAAATGCCATAAGCCATGAGGGTCTGTATTTGTATTACCCGCCGCGCGCCTCAATGACCCCTAAGCTTCGAGCATTTATCGACACTTGCAAGGCGACAACCATAAACCCCTAAACAATCAATAGGCGCTGTTAATTGACAAAACAAACACACGAGCGTTGTTCCTTTCCACATACCACTTTTTTATTTTTATCCAGCTATATTCTACTAAGTTACCAATTCGCTTCAATTCACGCCTGAATTAAGGCGCTCATATCTCCAAATCTTTTCTCATAAAACATAATTTACAAAGCTATCAGGGTGAACAAAGCTTTTACGTATGATTTCTGGATTAATGTTGCTTAGAAAAAATAACGATAAGATGTTGATTTTTAACAAATCAAGATGGTAGTCGCGAGTGGATTCGAACCACCGACCCCCACCATGTCAAGGTGGTGCTCTAACCAACTGAGCTACGCGACTAAAGATGAAATCATATCCATTTTTGGCTTAAATGATGACACTTATGCGTTTGTGCTGGTATTTAAGCCTGGATAATCTTAAAACAGGCGCATATGATACAGTGACTTTAACCACCAATCAACATTTTTTTGATTTTTTTACATTCAGTAACTGTTTTACATTCAGTAACTGATAGTAGGTATCGCCCATTTTCAAAACCCTGGTTCAATCATTGATTAACCAATGCAATTTCATGACATGAGCCCATGATTGTATTTTGATGAATCTTTTTGCGGTCTTTGAAAAAACGGTGTTTAAAAAAATCATTAAACATTTGTTGGTAACGCTTTGATGATCAATATTGAAAGTTCATCATCCACCGCTTCCCTGATAGAAACGATTTTTTAAATCTTTCACATCATCTCTATAAGCAGCAGCTTGTTCAAACTCTAGGTTTTTCGCTGCTTCATGCATCAGCTTTTCAAGCTTAGCTATCGCTTTATTCAGTTGCTCTGGCGTGTCAATCACATAACCTTGCGTTTTTTCTTTAACGGCTTTGGATGCTTTCGTTTTTTTCTTTTTAACTTTTTCGCCGGTAGCTTCCATGATGTCTGCGATATCACGTTTTACCGATGTAGGCGTGATATTATTTGCTATGTTATGCGCTGTCTGAATTTCACGTCGTCTCGCCGTTTCATCCATGGCTGCCTTCATGGATTTAGTGATGCTATCACCATATAAAATCGCCTTTCCATTGACATGACGGGCAGAGCGTCCAATCGTTTGTATGAGGGATCTTTCTGATCGCAAGAAACCTTCTTTATCGGCATCAAGTATCGCTACCAAGGATACTTCGGGCATATCCAGGCCCTCTCGTAACAAGTTAATTCCGACTAAAACATCAAAAACACCAAGGCGCAAATCCCTAACGATTTCCATTCGCTCAACCGTATCGACATCGGAGTGCATGTATCTAACTTTGATATCGTGTTCATTAAGAAATTCTGTTAAATCTTCAGCCATGCGTTTGGTTAACGTTGTCACTAAAACTCGCTCACCGACTGCAATCCGTTTTCTTGCTTCAGACATGAGATCATCAACTTGAACAGACACTGGCCTTACTTCAACTTCAGGATCAATTAACCCCGTAGGCCTTACGACTTGCTCAACCAACTGTCCTTGATGTTGCATTTCATAATCCGCTGGGGTTGCTGACACATAAATGCATTGTGGTGCGAGTTTTTCCCATTCTGCAAATTTTAATGGCCTGTTATCCAATGCGGACGGTAATCGAAAACCATATTTTACAAGATTTTCTTTTCTTGAACGGTCACCTTTATACATAGCACCAATTTGCGGTACCGTTACATGCGACTCGTCAATCATCATCAAAGCATTTTTAGGAAGATAATCAAACAATGTTGGAGGGGCTTCCCCCGCTTTTTTCCCTGATAAATAGCGAGAATAATTTTCTATACCAGAGCAATAACCCAGCTCCATCATCATTTCAATATCGAATTTAACTCTTTGTTCTAAACGTTGCGCTTCAACTAAACAGTTTTCCTTGTACAAAATCTCGAGTCGCTCTTTGAGTTCTTCTTTGATGTCTTCTATCGCATCCAGTATGGTTTGTCGAGAAGTCACATAGTGACTTTTAGGAAAGATAGTAATTCTTGGAACAGATTTGAGCATTTCACCGGTTAACGGATCGAAAGTGCGGATACTATCAATTTCTTCATCAAATAATTCAATACGTACGCCTTGATAGTCACTTTCGGCTGGGAATATATCAATCACATCGCCACGCACACGATAAGTAGCACGTTTAAAATCGATATCGTTTCTTTCGTACTGTAATTCAGCCAAGCGTCGTAAAATAAAACGCTGATCAAGGTGATCGCCCCGCTTTAAATGCATTACCATGGAATGAAAAGATTTAGGATCGCCCAGACCATAAATGGCTGAAACCGAGGCAACAATGATGCTATCTTGCCGTTCTAATAATGCACGAGTGGCAGAAAGGCGCATTTGTTCAATGTGATCGTTGACTGAAGCATCTTTTTCGATATAAGTGTCTGAAGCAGGCACATACGCTTCAGGTTGATAGTAATCATAGTATGAGACAAAATATTCCACAGCGTTTTTTGGAAAAAACGCTTTCATTTCGCCATATAATTGTGCCGCCAGCGTTTTATTCGGTGCCATGATAATGGTAGGCCGTTGCATTTGCGCAATCACATTGGCCATAGTAAATGTTTTACCCGACCCAGTGACTCCTAAAAGTACTTGATGAGCAAGACCATCTTGGATGCCTTCTATGAGTCGATTTATCGCTTGTGGTTGATCCCCTGAGGGTGAATAATTTGAAGTGAGTTTAAAAGTGTCTGACATTGAAAATTACCTAAATTTTGAAAACACCTACCAGGGTGATTTATTAGCATAATACGTCATCGAAAACTGAAAATGCGCATTTATTCCGTCTAAGGCATGAAGCAATTGTTGACATCTTCCCACGAGTTTTGATACTTGTCATTAGTGGAACGATTTCACTGTCAAATGGTGTTTCAAACCACTTTTTTGCACTTAAGCTTTGATAACCGCTTGAGTGATATTACTATTTACACACAGTATAGAGGACAACCACGTGGACATTCAGTTATCCAACCGTGTTAAGCAAGTCAAGCCTTCCCCAACCCTAGCCGTTTCCGCCAAAGCCGCAGAACTTAAAGCAGAAGGTAAAGACATTATTGGTCTTGGTACCGGTGAGCCTGACTTTGATACACCTGACTTTATTAAAGCTGCGGGGATTGCTGCGATAGAGGCTGGTAAAACCAAATACACAGCGGTTGATGGCACAGCCGAGCTCAAACAGGCGATAATTGAAAAGTTCAAACGCGATAATGGATTAACTTTTAATCATAACAATATTCTGGTTTCTAGTGGTGGCAAACAGAGCTTTTATAATCTCGCACAAGCCATGTTGAACCCTGGCGACGAAGTTATCATACCGGCTCCTTATTGGGTTTCCTACCCAGATATGGTATTGCTCGCCGATGGTAAACCCGTCATTGTCGAATCTTCTTGGGAAACACAGCTTAAAATCACCCCAGAGCAGTTGGAACAAGCGATTAATGATAAAACCCGACTTTTTGTTCTGAATAGTCCGTCCAATCCCAGTGGTAAAGCTTACACTCTTAATGAACTCAAAGCGTTAGGTGAAGTTTTATTAAAATATCCACAGGTTTTTGTGGCCACAGATGATATGTACGAGCATATTCTTTGGTCAGATGAAGGCTTTAATAATATCCTCAACGCCTGCCCTGAACTCACAGAAAGAACCATCGTGTTAAATGGGGTATCAAAGGCTTATGCCATGACAGGCTGGCGGATTGGCTATGCAGGAGGCCCAGCCCCTTTAATTGCCGCGATGAAAAAAATCCAATCTCAATCAACCTCTAATCCTTGCTCTATTGCCCAGGCAGCTGCTGCCGAGGCGATTAGTGGCGATCAGTCCTGTATCACTCCGATGCTTGAAGCGTTTAAGCAAAGACACGATTATGTGGTTAAACGCCTGAACAGCATAACAGGCATAAAATGCCTGAATAGTGACGGTACTTTTTACGCTTTTCCCAATTGTGAGGCAATGATTCGCCAGGCCAACATGAAAACGGATGTTGAGTTTGCTGCTCACTTGATTGATTCCGTTGGTCTTGCGCTGGTGCCTGGCTCGGCTTTTGGGTCTCCTGGATATTTTAGGCTATCTTATGCGGCCAGCTTGCCAACTTTGGAAGATGCATTAGATAGGTTAGAAAAGGCAGCTTCAGCAACTTAGCATGTTGTCATAATGACGCCTCGGCTCAGTCGTGTTTTGAAATAAAGTACTATTTTGAAATCAAAAAAGATAAGTGGTTTGATGAATATCGGGCTTCTAACTCGAAGAAACCACTTGTTCAACAAAATTAGCGAAAAAGTGCCATTTTTTTTATCTTTTTTTAAATTAAGTATTGACCCATAATGATATCCTGATTATTATACGCGTCCGTTCTTTGATTGGAGCGGAAAAAATTCCCCGATAGTTCAGTTGGTAGAACGGTGGACTGTTAATCCATATGTCGCTGGTTCGAGCCCAGCTCGGGGAGCCAAATATAAAAGCCAGATAATCAAGGTTATCTGGCTTTTTTTATGCCTGATCGTTAATTATTTGAAAAATATCACCGCATCAAGCAACCTTGCCCGACAAAATAGATTCAAACCCATTTTTCTCTCATTTATCTTCGCTACACTGTTGATGTTATTTTCACTATTACTCACCAAGGTATAACAATGCAAAAATGGTTACCGCTTATTTTACCTGGCCTGCTGATTCTTATTTCTGGTTTATTTGTTATTGGCCCTGAAGAGTGGCGAGTATTTTTAAAATATGACCGGGAAGCTGTAGCTCAAGGCGATTATTGGCGTTTTTTCACAGCCAACCTTATCCACTCCAATTGGATTCACTGGGCTTTTAATGTCGTTGGTTTCGCCATGATAGGGTATTTATTTATCGATACGCTCAAGACCGAGGAATGGTACGTCAGCATCGTCATTTTGTTTATCGTTAATATTATTTTAATGCATCTCTTTAGCCCCCATTTGATGCGTTATGTTGGTATGAGCGGTGCTCTTCATGGCTTGCTTTGTTGTTTGCTACTCAATAAAAACTATCTGGGGAGACCACTATCCTACGCTGTTTTATGTGTCATCATCGCAAAAGTGATTTATGAAAGTTGGTTTCAAACCGAAAACCCAATGGAAGCATTAATTGAAATTCGAGTGGCAACAGACTCTCATTTATTTGGCGTTGTCAGTGGAATAGTGTGGGGAATACTTTTGTCTTTGTATAAGCAGCACAAGGATAAACATCGCTTATGATCTGTGTGCTGCCTAACGAAGCTTATTGGCTGAAGTTAACGGCCTCGGCTATCTTTTTAGCCAAACTAGGTCCGATACCTTTTACAGCGGTCAAACTGGCTTCGTCTTGAAAAGCACCATTAGCTTCACGATATTCAACTAATGTTTGTGCTTTTTTGATGCCGATACCTTTAATCTTTTGCGCTATCTCTTCGGCAGAAGCTGTATTAATCGCTATTTTTGATACCGCTTGTGAAAGCGTAGAAACTTCCGTCGCTTCGATAACATTGGTTTGCTCTTTAGACACTTCAGAAGCCTCTAAGCTTGATGAAGCAGAGAACAAAAAGCCTAATGTTGTCAAAATAGTTAATAATCGATTCATTGATTTCTCCTTATTCCAATCTATTTTTATTTGTCAGTAACGACTTGCATTTGCTTTTTATCAATGTGTGCGTTCATCCTGGAGCTATCCGAGCCATACACGCGCGCATTGATTCTTTAAAAACAAAGCATTCGATTGTGAATCAAAAGAATAGGAATTTCAATCTTTAATTGATTTCAGCGATAATGGCTTCTAGTGCAGCTTGAGGATTTGTCTGTTGAGTAATAGGGCGTCCAATAACAAGATAATCGGCACCCGCTTCTAATGCTTTTTGAGGTGTCATGATACGAGATTGATCGTGTGTATCTGCCCCTGCTGGACGTATACCAGGCGTGACTTTTAAAAAAGGGCTTGGGATTTTTGCTTCAAGCAAGGAAGCTTCTTGAGCCGAACAAACAACACCATCCAGCTCCTGTTGTTTCGCCAACTGCGCCAATGCCACCACTTGCTCTTGGACTGTGGCTTGTAAACCAACCGCTGTCAGTTGATTTTGTTCCATGCTCGTCAGTAAGGTTACACCGATTAATAATGTCTCTGCCTTTTGTTTTTTCAAAGCATCAGAGGCTGCTTCTAACATTGCAGGTCCGCCTAGCGTATGAACATTGGTCATCCAAACACCCAAATCCGCCGCACTTAACACCGCCTTGGCAACTGTATGGGGTATATCATGAAATTTTAAATCTAAAAATATTTCGAAGCCTTTTTGTTGTAATCGCGAAACAAATTGAGGACCAAAACGTGTAAACATTTCTTTACCCACTTTTAGCCGACAAAGACTGGGATCGATGCTATCCACTAACGACATTGCTGCAGACTCATTATCAAAATCTAACGCAACGATGATAGGTGTTTTTATAGTGATGCGTGTGTTCTGTGTCATAATGGTATTTTTCCTTTGAGGGCCTAACAAACTTTACTCACCCTCGATGCCCACAATAGGCCTTATCGTCTCCCATTCTTTGCAACGAGGGCACTGCCAATACAGTTTTTTTGTATCAAATCCACAAGAGTAGCAATGATACTTAGGTTTAGATTCTAGAAGACGATCAACCACATCACTCAGCGCATGAAAACTTTCCAGTGTGGCTTGTGATGCCTCTTGCAACTGTAGATCTACTAGCTCTTTCAAACCTCGCATAGAAGGCCTGGATTTTATTTTATCAATCATAAAATCTTTGGCAGCTTTTTCACTGGTTTCGGTACGAATAATATCAGCCAATGCCAGTATGATAGAAATACCGCCGCCTTTTTCTAAGCTCGTGTGTAAAAAGTGCATGAGTCCTTTACGATCATTGAGCTGGTGGTAGCATTCAATAATGTCTTCTAAGACTTCAACCAAAAAATGAATATCATGGTCTGTGATCTCACGGAAATATTTCAAAGCCGCTTTAGGCTGCAGCTTCCGCATGGATAAATGGCCCAGCATAATGCTGGTTCTTATGGAGCCTTTACCAATAACGACCGCTTTTTTTAAATAATTTTGTGCTTTACGCAAATCCCCTTCATGGATTTGCTCATCGGCAAGTTCACAATAAAAATGAACAATGGTTGGACGCATATGAATATCTGACTGTTTTTGCAAACGACTGGAAACATCAATCGCCTTAAGCCACTCATGCGTTTTTTGATAGATAATTAATAACTGTTTCAGGCTTTGCACACCGTGTATGACATTATTTGCCAATTCGATAAAAATGTTTTCCGCTCGATCCAATAAACCTGCTGACATGTAGTCCAAGCCAAGTTCGTAGAGCGCATTACTACGGTGTTCATCGCTAAGTGCGGGACGAGCAATGATATTCTGATGCAATCGAATGGCCCTCTCCACTTCCCCTCTTTGGCGAAAGAGATTGCCTACCGCTAGATTGATTTCAACGGTTTCACTGTTCACTTGTAGAATACTGACAAAGGTATCAATAGCTTTATCGGGCTGTTCGTTTAAAAGATAATTTAAACCAACCAAATAACCTCTTGATAGAGATTTATCCTCCGGGTAATCGGACTCGCGCTTAGCCTTTCTACCGATGATCCATCCTGAATAAGCCGCTATTGGCAAAAGAAAGACAATCGCCTCAATCATGGGATGGTAACTCGATTCAACAGAAGTAATAGAAAATAAAGAGGTGCCCGCGTGTTAATAGTCATCTCTTATAGGTAAAGATCGTAGATTAGTTAGCTCTTGTTTGAGCTTTGTATTGGTTTTATTGAGAGAGAGGTTTGCTAAGTATTTGGGGAAATAGAGCGCCAAACCTGCAAAGAGCCCTAAAAATAACCCCACAAAGAAAGTCGCCAACAGCAAATAGGCTAGATTTAATGTTTGAACCGTGAAGATAAGATCAACAGTAACCGATTGATCATTGAGACCACCAAAAACGGCAGCAATCAGACCAACGACGATAGCGAAAAGCAAGATGACGATGATACGCATTGTGCACTCTCTTAAAATTCGACTTATTATGTGACATAAAATCACTTGAAACAAGTGATTATAGCCAACTTAGCCTATGATTTAATTCGTATCTTGTGGGGTTTGCCTGATAATGCCCTAACCCCCATCAGCTACCTTAAATACTGTGACGGTATTAGGTTAAGAAATGCTCGACATAGTATTGGAACTATTTTCCATGCTATCGCTGCTCGATGTGTCATCATCTTTGTCGTCATCGTCAGCCTTATCACTATTTGCAATAGGATACATGGATGCCCCCTCGTTGACTCTTTCTCTGAGTTCTTTTCCTGGCTTAAAGTGAGGGACGTATTTACCGGCTAATTCAACCGAATCACCCGTTTTGGGGTTTCTACCGGTTCGTGGAGCACGATAATGAAGAGAGAAGCTTCCAAAACCTCGTATTTCTATACGCTTACCTTGGGCTAACGACTGCGCCATATGCTCTAACACTGTCTTTACCACCAGTTCAACGTCTTTGAACGAAAGTTGAGTTTGCTTTGCTGCCAGCCTATCTATGAGTTCTGATTTCGTCATTGCCCTATCCTAGCTTTGGTTTGGGATTCTCAAGAGACATGAATCGCCTCAACCCTTACCAGAATCCTAGATAAATTATGGGCTACGATCAAGAAAATTGCACATATCTCAAGGATATGTGCAATAAACAAAGGAAGTTAGGACTTATCCATTTGTTCTTTGAGAAGATCACCCAAAGTGGTCGGAGCTGATGACTCAGTTTCACGACTGTATTCGGCAATAGCTTCTGCTTCATCTTGTGCGTCTTTCGCTTTAATCGACAAAGTAATCATACGGTTCTTACGATCAACACCTGTCATTTTGGCTTCAACTTCTTCACCTTCTTTCAAGTGCTGTCTTGCATCTTCAACACGCTCAGAAGAAAGTTCAGATGCTCTCAAGAAACCTTCAACACTGTCTGCTAACTCAATGGTTGCACCTTTGGCATCCACTTCGATAACTTTACCCAAAACAATAGAATTTTTGGGATGCTCTGCAATGTAGTTAGCAAAAGGATCAGATTCGACTTGCTTGATACCTAAAGAAATACGCTCTCTCTCAGCATCAACAGACAATACCACGGCTTCCACTTCATCGCCTTTCTTGTAATCGCGGACTGCTTCTTCACCAGGTAGGTTCCAAGACAAGTCTGAAAGGTGAACAAGACCATCGATGCCACCGTCTAAACCGATGAAAACACCAAAGTCAGTGATAGATTTGATTTTGCCTGTCACTTTGTCGTTTTTGCTGTGTGACATAGCAAACTCATTCCATGGGTTTGGCACACACTGCTTCAAGCCGAGAGAAATACGACGACGATCTTCGTCAATCTCTAAGACCATAACTTCAACTTCTTGACCAACAGTAACGACTTTACTTGGGTGGATATTTTTGTTCGTCCAATCCATCTCAGATACGTGAACAAGCCCCTCTACACCGGCTTCGATTTCAACGAAGCAGCCGTAGTCAGTAAGATTAGTCACTCGGCCTGTCAGACGACTGTTGACTGGGTAACGACCCGCAATTTCTTGCCATGGATCTTCACCTAACTGCTTAAGACCTAAAGAAACACGCGTTCTTTCACGGTCAAACTTCAAAATTCTAACGTTGATTTCGTCACCAACTTGAACCACTTCGCTAGGATGCTTAACACGTTTCCATGCCATATCAGTGATGTGTAATAGGCCGTCAACACCACCTAAATCAACAAAAGCGCCGTAATCGGTCAGGTTTTTAACGATACCTTTAACTTGTTGACCTTCTTGAAGGTTTTCAAGCAATGCATCACGCTCTGCGCTAGATTCGCTCTCAATAACACTTCGACGAGAAACAACAACATTATTACGCTTTTGGTCAAGCTTGATAACTTTAAATTCAAGCTCTTTACCTTCAAGATGAGATGTGTCACGAACAGGTCTTACATCAACCAAAGAACCCGGTAAGAATGCACGAATGGTGCTTACATCGACAGTGAAACCACCTTTCACTTTACCCGTGATGACGCCCACAACACTTTCCGAAGCTTCGTAAGCTTTCTCAAGTGCAATCCAGGCTTCATGGCGCTTGGCTTTTTCACGCGATAAACGTGTTTCACCAAATCCGTCTTCAACCGCTTCTAATGAAACATCGACTTCATCACCCACTTTGACTTCCAATTCGCCAGCATCGCTGAAGAATTGCTCAATTGGGATGATACCTTCCGACTTCAAACCGGCTTCAACAGCAACGGTTTCACTATCAATTGCGACTACAATACCTTTAACAATGGCACCTGGGCGCATTTCTACTTCGGCTAAACTCTCTTCAAATAGTTGTGCGAAACTTTCGCTCATTACTTTACCTATAGGTCACGATTAATCGATGTGTTTGAGGTTTACTATCAGAAATCGTGACATTCATGACACATTTTGCGCATCCCGCTTAAAATGGGTTAATTTAACAATGTTGCGTTGTCTTTCCATAGCCGCAACCGTTGGCTCAAGTTTTGGAATATGACTCTTTGGAAATCAAAGAACTATAATTCCAATAAAAAATGCAGCTTCCCTCTGAGAACAAAATCCACGGTGAGGAAGAAGCTGCATTGTGATTCGAATAATCGGAGGGTTTCGCCACGTACTTAACGCTTTAAAACACAATTGTTCATTCAAATGCTATTTGTTTAGACGATATTCTTTTGTTTTACAAGTGTTGATATCCTTGCAAATACATCATCAATGCTTACATCTGTCGTATCGATTTCGAATGCATCGTCGGCAGGCACTAGAGGGGCGATTGGGCGATTACGATCACGCTCGTCGCGTTCCTCTATGGCTTTTAAAATTTGGCCAATGTTAGCATCGAGCCCGGACTCACGCAACTCCTTAAGTCGGCGTTCTGCGCGCTCTTGAGCACTTGCTGTCAAAAAGACTTTCAACTCTGCCTGCGGGAAAACCACGGTGCCCATGTCTCGACCATCAGCCACTAATCCTGGCGAAGCTTTAAACGAACGTTGCCGTCTCAAAAGGGCTTCGCGGACGGAGGCAATAGCTGCAACTTTGGAGGCTCCAGCCCCTGCTTCTTCTGTTCGAATATCTCTCGTCACCACTTCGCCTTCCAAGACGATTTTTGGTTGCCCATTGTCATCTGACAAAAATTGCACATCAAGATGTGCAGCTAAAACAGATAGTGCCTCTTCATTGGTGAGATCAACACCATGTAGCTTTGCCGCTAAAGCGAGCAAGCGATACAGAGCTCCACTATCTAGATAATGAAACCCTAATTGTTTTGCGAGCATACGACAAACGGTTCCTTTACCTGCACCACTGGGGCCATCTACAGTTATCACAGGAGTTATTTCTTTATTCATCGCAACCTCCTAAATTAATTGAAAATACAAGGTGTTTATTTGCTGTCGCACCGGTTCAAAATCATAAATGAGTCAATGCTTTAGGCAGTTGGTTCATAAACTTTTCATTTTCTTGCTCCAAACCAATACTCACTCGTAAATGATTGGGCATGCCGTAGTTAGCAATCGGCCGAACAATAACACCGGATCGAAGCAAAGCGTCATTAACCGGCTGGGCATTTTTCTTAAAATCTATGGTTAAAAAATTGCCTTTCGATGGGATATATGTCAAACCGAGAGCGTCGCATTTTTTCGTTAAGGTCTGCATTCCTTCTCTGTTAACCGTCAATGCGTCTTGCAGAAATTGCGAGTCTTTAAGAACTGCTTGTGCCGTCGCTAACGCCAAGTTATTGTTGTTAAAAGGTTGACGAATACGATTTAATAATCCGGCTATTTCAGGGTTTGAAACGCTATAGCCAACTCTGAGTCCCGCCAAACCATAAGCTTTGGAAAAAGTTCTGGTTACCACAAGATTTGGATAGTTAACCAACTGTTCCACCATCGACGACCACTCATGAGCAACGTACTCGTAGTAGGCTTCATCGACAACAACGAGCACCGAAGGTGGGACTTTGTGCATAAAAGCCTTAAGCTCTTCATAAGCTAATGCCGTGCCGGTTGGGTTATTGGGGTTGGCAATAAAAATCAATCTTGTTTTATCAGTAATAGCTTCAGCCATTGCCGATAAATCATGTCCCCACTCACGCGCCTTAGTCACAACCGCAGTCGCTCCAATCGTTCGCGTAACAATCGGGTAGACGACAAAAGCATGCTCAGAAAAAATAATTTCATGTTCAGGAGACACAAAAGTCCTTGCCACCATGTCAAGCACATCATTGGAACCATTGCCTAAAGTAATTTGTTCAGGTTTAACACCCAGGTTCTCAGCTAGCGCAGATTTTAGGTAATAGCCATTGGCATCGGGGTAACGCGCAAGCTCAGCAATTTCATCTTGAATCGATTCTTGAACAGAAGCAGGGAGCGGTAGCGGATTTTCATTACTCGCCAGTTTGACGATGCCCGAAATACCTAATTCACGTTCCAATTCACTAACGGGCTTCCCTGGCTGATAAGGTTGCAACTGCTGTACGCCTAAATTTGCCAGCTCTGTAAAATTAATTGTCATAAGTTTCCTCAATGATATGAATATACTAGGAAATTCTGAGTTATCATTTGATAGTTTTTCTCGCGAAGAGAAGGACTTCAAAGCTTCATCAAGCTATCGTGCTTTCAAAAGCTTTCATGTAATTCGTCAAGGCTTTTACGCCTTCTAATGGCATAGCATTGTAAATGCTAGCGCGCATGCCGCCTACCGAACGGTGGCCTTTTAAACCGATTAAACCCTGCTTTTCAGCACCTTCAAGAAACGGTTTTTCCCATTGTTTATCGCGGAGCAAAAATGTGACATTCATAGAAGAGCGACAATTTGGACTAACCAAGTTATCAAAACACGAGGAGTCATCAATCGTTTGATACAACAAAGCCGCTTTATGTGCATTGGTTTCCGCAATAGCCGATACGCCTCCCTGTTGAATTAACCACTCAAAAGCTAAAGCCGCCATGTAACAACTAAAGCTTGGTGGCGTATTTAGCAAAGAGTTTGCCGCAGCATGGGCAGAATAGCTAAAAATAGGAGATTTCTCAGCAGAATCACACTCGAGCAGATCTTCACGAATAATAACGATCACTAATCCCGGAGGACCAATATTTTTTTGTGCTCCGGCATAAATGACACCAAACTTCGAAACATCTACTGGCCTCGATAAAATATTGGAGGACATATCTGCAATCAAGGGGACATCGGTTTGCGGAACATATTTAAACTCAACCCCTGAAATAGTTTCATTTGTCGTGTAATGTAAGTAATCGCAAGGTTTTTTGAGCTCAATATGCTTAGGTAAATGAATGTCACAAGGCAAGGATTCTGACAAGGGAGAAATCACTTCAACATTTTGCGTGCGTTTAGCTTCTGTAATCGCTTTTTTAGACCATATTCCCGTATCGATATAAGCCACTTGTTCGCCAGGCTGAGACAGGTTCATAGGGATTAAAGAAAATTGTTGTGTTGCTCCTCCTTGTAGGAACAACACTTTGTAATTATCGGGAATATACATCAACTGCCGCAGGTTTTGCTCAGCCTTTTGCAGCATTGCCTCAAAAGCAGGACTACGATGACTCAACTCAAATACTGCATGCCCCATGCTTTCCCAATCAAGGAATGACGCATGCGCCTTTTTCTTTACCCAATCCGGTAAAGCTGCAGGACCCGCACTAAAATTGAAACCTTTAGTCATCACTCTCTTCAGTGCTATTAGCTGAAGAATCTTTATTCAGATTTTCGCCATCGGACTCTGCTGAGGTTTCAGAAGTGCTTTCAGGCTCACTAGAAGATTCCGACATTTCTTCCAAATCCTCATCACCATTTTCAGAAAGCTCTTGGATTCGCTCAACGCCAACCACCACTTCTTCATTACCTAATTTGATTAAGGTCACACCTTGCGTGTTTCTCCCCATCACTCTTACTTCGTCCGCACGCGTCCTGACCAATGTGCCCTTAGAACTAATCAGCATAATTTCATCGCCATCTTGAATTTTTATGGCGCCCACCACCGAACCGTTTCGTTCAGTAACCTGGATAGAAATAACGCCTTGGCCTCCTCGACCTTTGACTGCATATTCGCTAATTGCTGTACGTTTACCATAACCATTCTCAGTAACCGTTAAGACTTGTCCATCTTCTTCAGCTATCACCATACTAATCACATGGTGGCTTTCTCCTAAACGTATGCCTCGAACACCACGAGCAGCACGTCCCATCGGCCTGACATCCGTTTCTTTAAAACGAACAACTTTTCCTGCATCACTGAATAGCATAATATCTTTAGTGCCATCCGTAATATCTGCACCGATAAGGCAATCATTTTCATTTAAATCACAGGCGATAATTCCACTACTTCGTGGACGGGAGAATTGTTCTAATGTTGTCTTTTTGATCGTACCCTTTGCCGTTGCCATAACCACGAAGAGATCATCTCGATATTCTTGAACCGGTAACATGGTGGTGATTCTCTCACCTTCTGCTAGAGGCAATACATTAACAATAGGTTTGCCTCGTGCTGTTCGGCCTGCAGTTGGGAGTTCAAAAGCTCTTAACCAATAAACCTTCCCTAAACTAGAAAAACATAAAATCGTATCATGGGTACTCGCCACCAATAATTTTTCAATGAAGTCTTCATCCTTCATTTTTGTCGCGGCTTTCCCACGACCACCTCGGCGCTGTGCTTGATAATCTGCTAAAGGTTGATACTTTACATAGCCTTGATGTGAGAGCGTCACTACCACATTTTCTTCTGTGATCAGATCCTCAATTTTTAGATCTGCTTCGTTGGCATTGATTTCTGTTCTTCGCTCATCACCGTATTCTTCTGTGATGGCTTCGAGCTCTTCCCTAACCACCTCCATTAAGCGTGCGTGACTACCCAAGATTTCCAATAACTCACCAATCAAGACTAAAATCTTTTGGTATTCTTCAAAAATTTTATCTTGCTCAAGACCTGTTAATTTATGTAGGCGTAAATCCAGAATGGCTTGGGCTTGTGTCGGTGATAAGTAATATTCATCGCCATGAACACCATATTTAGGATCCAGTTCATCCGGTCGGCAGGCATCAGAACCCGATTTTTCCAATAGTTGGATCACATCACCCACTCGCCAAGGGGTCGCCGTTAATTTATCTCTCGCAACAGCAGGGCTCGGAGAAGCTTTGATAAGTTCAATCACCGGATCAAGGTTGACTAATGCAATCGCTTGACCTTCTAACACATGGGCTTTTTCACGCGCCTTTCGCAGTTCATAAACTGTACGGCGCGTGACTACTTCACGGCGGTGATTGATAAAGGCTTCTAAGATTTCTTTCAGATTAAACAAGCGGGGCTGGCCACGATCTAAGGCCACCATATTAATACCAAACACGCTTTGCATTTGTGACTGCGCGTATAAATTATTGAGAATAACATCAGGCATTTCACCGCGACGCAACTCTATAACCATGCGCATCCCATCTTTATCCGACTCATCACGAAGTTCGGTAATACCTTCGATTTTCTTGTCTTTCGCTAACTCCGCAATTTTTTCAATAAGTCGCGCTTTGTTAACTTGATAAGGCAGCTCTGTAACAATGATGCTGTGCTTACCATTTTTTTCGTCGGTTTCTATATGATGTCGTGCGCGAATATAGATACGACCTTTGCCTGTACGGTAGGCTTCCATAATGCCTGCTCGGCCGTTAATAATACCAGCCGTTGGTAGATCCGGTCCTGGTATAAATTCCATTAAATCGTTAATTGAGATTTCCGGGTTATCCATAAGAGCGAAACAGCCCGAAATCACTTCACGCAAGTTATGTGGTGGCACGTTAGTCGCCATACCAACAGCGATACCTGAAGAACCGTTAACCAACAGGCTGGGAACACGCGTTGGTAACACCGTGGGTTCGTGCTCAGAACCGTCATAGTTCGGGTTGAAATCGACCGTTTCTTTATCCAGATCGGAAAGAATTTCATGAGCAATTTTTGACATGCGTACTTCGGTATACCGCATTGCTGCTGGCGCATCACCATCAACCGAACCAAAGTTACCTTGACCATCGACTAACATATATCTCAATGAGAATGGCTGAGCCATACGCACGATCGTATCATAGACAGCGGAATCTCCGTGAGGGTGGTATTTACCAATAACGTCACCCACTACACGAGCCGATTTTTTGTAGGCTTTATTGTAGTCGTTACCGAGTTCATTCATGGCGTAAAGAACACGGCGATGTACGGGTTTTAGGCCATCTCTTACATCTGGTAGTGCCCTTCCTACAATGACACTCATGGCATAATCCAAATAGGAAGTTTTTAGTTCATCCTCGATATTGATCGGAACGATTTCTTTCGCAAAATCACCCATAAACTCTTCAGCACCCTCAACAATTTAAGACAAGACAATCTCAGGCTAATTCATGAAACTCAAGCGATGCAGTTTACCACAAAATGACACTAAACATCACTAATAGCAGTTACTCACATCAATAGAACAAAAAATAAATGCTTTATAGGGGTGCAAATCTCTCTTTGTGGGGCTCTTTTTCGCACATTAATACTTCTCCTAATACCTAAGATGACTAATTAGACATTGACGTATATGATTAACAACTATTATTAAGCCGCATCCTTTTAAGAGAAAGAACACACAATATGCAAAGTATCGATAGCCTTATATGTGCTCAATATGTCATTCCTAGCTTTCAGCCTTACCAGCCACTCACTGAACATGCTGTCGCCTTTGATCAAGGCAAAATAGTTGATATTTTACCCAAAGAAGAAGCCCAAAGACGCTATGCAGCAACACACATCTACAACTTGAACGATCACTTAATCATGCCCGGGCTCATCAATTGTCACAATCATGCTGCCATGTCACTATTTCGAGGGTTAGCAGACGATCTAGCTTTAATGGATTGGTTGCAAAATCATATTTGGCCTGCGGAGGCTCAATGGGTGAGTCCTAGCTTTGTTAAAGATGGGATAACACTTGCGGCAGCCGAAATGATTCGCGGCGGAACCACTTGCTTCGCCGATATGTACTTCTTCCCCGAAACTGCAGGTAAAACCATAGCTGATATCGGCATGCGGGCAGCTATGGGCTTAACTGTGATCGACTTTCCTACAGCTTGGGCAGATAATGCCGATGAATACATAGAGAAAGGCATGAGTGTTTTTGAAACATTTCGTGATCACCCACTAATTACGACGATGTGGGCACCGCACGCACCTTACACGGTTTCGGATGAGCCATTAAAAAAACTCGCGAGTCTTGCAGAACAGCTGGACATTCCCATTCAAATGCATATCCATGAAACAGCCGATGAAGTTGAACAAGCTGTCGACAAAAACGGACTAAGACCTCTACATCGACTGGAAAATCTAGGTTTATTATCACCTCGATTACAAGCCGTCCATATGACGCAACTTAATGACGAAGACATTGACAGAGTCAAGCGCAACGGAGTTCATGTTATTCACTGTCCTCAATCTAATATGAAGCTCGCAAGTGGTATCTGCCCAGTAACGCAACTACTCGCTAATGATGTCAATGTAGCTTTAGGTACCGATGGTGCGGCTAGCAATAATGACCTTGATATGTTTACGGAATTACAGACCGCTGCGCTACTTGCCAAAGTGGGTTCGATGGATGCTCGCAGTTTTCCTGCGCTGGATGTTATGCACGCCGCCACATTAGGTGGTGCAAAAACTTTGGGATTAGATTCTCAAATTGGTACACTTGAAAAAGGCAAATACGCTGACATGATTGCCATAAATATGAACCAATTAACAACCTCACCGTGTTATAATCTCGCTTCTCATTTAGTCTACGCCACAAACTCCCAACAAGTTGAATATTTATGGGTTGGCGGTAAACCTCTTCTTGCTGCGGGTAAACTCATGTCTATTGATACGGATGCGTTAAAAATTCGTAATTCAAGGTGGCAAGAGAAAATTATCCAAAAAGGTCAATAGCAATGAACTCAGATTCTATAAAGGAAGCCGTTCCAACCACAAACAATGTTGATCCCAGCGAGGTAGCAAAATTTGAAGAATTAGCAAGTCGTTGGTGGGACACCAACAGTGAATTTAAACCATTACATGATATCAACCCTTTACGTTTAAATTATATTGCAAAAGCCGCTAAAGGTTTGCATGGAAAAAAAGTATTGGACGTGGGTTGTGGGGGCGGTATCCTTGCGGAAAGTATGGCTTTGCAAGGGGCTAACGTTACGGGTATTGACCGTGGTGAGAGACCGATCGAGGTTGCTAAACTCCACTTATTGGAATCGAATCTTGATATCGATTATCGACATACGGGAGTTGAAGAACTTTTAGACGCTGAATCTGGCACTTATGATGTTGTCACTTGCATGGAAATGTTAGAGCATGTACCTGATCCATCAGCTATTGTGCAAGCTTGCGCCAAGATGGTCAAACCAGAAGGACACGTCTTTTTCTCGACTATCAACCGTTCCATAAAAGCTTATGCTTTCGCCATCCTGGGCGCTGAATATGTATTGAAAATGCTACCCAAAGGCACTCATGATTATAAAAAATTCATAAAGCCGAGCGAATTAACTCGCTGGTGCCGTTTCGCTGGTCTCGACACAAGGCATTTAATCGGTATGCACTATAACCCATTAACACGGAAATATTGGTTAGGTCAAGGTGTTGATGTGAACTACATTCTACATACTCAAAAAGTATAAACTTTAAAAAATACGTGTGAGGGTAATTTTGTGGGTTTCAAAAGTAAATTTGATGCCGTGTTTTTTGACCTAGACGGCACATTAATCGATACAGCCCCTGATATGGCTAATGCATTAAACACTTTACTGAAAACAGAAGGTCATCAACCTATTGCATTTGAGCGGTTACGTCCACTGGTTTCACACGGTGCAAGAGGCCTACTCGGAGAGGGTTTCAATATAGCATCAGAACATCCTGATTATTCACGCCTACGACAATCTTTCCTTGATATTTATGAGGAAAATCTCTTTGTCGACACGCGACTTTTTGAACATATAGAGAAGCTTCTCGACCAATTAGAAACGGCTAACGTCAAATGGGGCATTGTGACTAATAAGCCCGGTTACTTAACGACACAATTACTCGATAGTCTGGAGCTCAGTCAGCGTTCCGCGACAACGATTTCAGGTGATACTCTTGATAAAGCAAAACCCCACCCAGAACCACTTTGGGAAGCTTGTAAAAGAGTGGATGTCTTACCCGAAAACTGCCTTTATGTAGGCGATGCTGAGCGCGATATTATCGCGGGAAAAGCTGCGGGAATGAAGACAGCTACCGCAATGTTTGGTTATATTCCCGCTGATGAGAACCCAACGAGTTGGAATGCGAACTGGAACCTACAATCGGCTCAAGAATTGTTATCGATTATTTTTGAGTAAAAACAACTTCAAAAAAACCTTATGCGTCTTAAATCACCTTTATTTTATAGAGAGTGATAGTACCGGAAACATTATTAGCAACGACTAGAATAGGTTGTTGGTTGGGCGCTTCTTTTCCTGATAAAAAAATCATATGTTTAGGGCCTAAGTCTCCTGCAGCAGCACCTACTTGTTGTGGCACCAAGGAAAAATCTCGCGTATTAATGTAATCAATAAAAGTGGGTGCAAAAGGGTTAGTAATGTTGTAACTCATAATTCCCCCGACCTGCTCCAAAGTGATGAAAGCAAAAAACTGGTTTTCTAGCTCTGCAACGACTATGGATTTAGGTGCAGGGCCTTGGTCATCACTTCGACCATCTGGGGTATTTTGGCGGCTATCGTTATTAAAAGCATTACCTAAAAACTCGGCTGTTTTTGTCTCAAAGTCATTGCCGCTGTCCCAAATGCGTATACCTAACTCATTAAAGATTGAAAATGAGCGCCCACCAAAAGAATAAAGCTTTTCGTAAATACTATCATCGTTTTTATCACCTCGAATAGCGGATACATGTAGCCTTCCCAGTTCATCATCATTCTTAATGGTTTTGGAAAACTCATCAAATCCAGCCTCCAATTCTATTTGATTAACGCGGACCGACTCTTGATAGTTTTTGTAATCTCTCGCTTTTCCTTCATTGGCAGTAAGCCAATAAACTTGATCTAAAATCTTAACGCTAGCTACTCCGCTGGGTTGGAGCAACCCCAAAACCGGCCAACCTTTAAAATTGATACCACCATCCTTGTCACTCGCATCAAGCGTATTATTTGAAATTTGGTAGTCTTTGTAACCTAAAGGATAAATATCCACAATATCTTGTCGGTACAAATCGACCACTGCAATGGCATTACTCTCTTGCAGCGTCACCCAAGCGATGGGTTGTGTTGGATGAAGTGCGATATAATCAGGTTCAAGATCTTTCTCAAGTTTCACATCTTCACTGGATAAGTGCAGTCCCTGTGCCAATAAAGCGGACTTCATGGTTTCAAAATTTTTGAACCTCAACGTTGTTAGGACCGAGTTAATGATACCATTTGAGTAATCGACTAGGCTTAAAGTACCCTCAGGATCCTTACTGTAATCATCATTAGGCGGACCTTCATTGGAAACTAAAATCCAGTCTTCCGAAGGATGAAATACTGCCATCTTTGGATCAACACCCACATCAAAAACGGTTCTTTGTCGCCATTCTTTACTATCGAAAATAACAATCTTACCTTTTTCTAACGGATTGAGTGATTGGCTCGTAATAGCGATATAGGGATCTTTGACCGCGATGCTTGTTACACGGCTTCCAAAATTGAGCATACCAATGGTGTGAATTTTTCTAGGGCTTTCCGGTTGACTGATGTCGAAAATATCAACACCAACAACAGTATTGTTCACTACATAAAGACGTTTTTTAGCATTATCATAAGCGATAAACTCGGCAGAGTTAGACTCAAAGCCACCGTTGGTGATCCTTGAAATTTGTTCCAGCTTGATTTTCTTTGGTACAAAGTCTTTTTTTTGTACGGTTGGGTTATGACTGCAAGCCAAAAGAAGAAAATTCAGGAGGAATATAAATACTGCTTGTATGCTATTTTTCATAGTAAAAACCTAAATCAGAATCACTTCAGATCCGCTTACTCACTTTAATGAATGCCGAGGATGATAATGCAATTTACACGATAATCCTATCTGTGCCCAAGAGAATGACTTAATTGAGAAGTAGCTCACTGATTAAAAGCATTT
>JBCCZV010000054.1:0-23483 GCA_039187085.1 Pseudomonadota bacterium | reverse complement strand
GTCATAAAAGCTCAAACGAGTTAATGGTATAAAAATACCGATAAAATGATAATCATGGAGTTTGATATGAATAAAAAAGATTTAAAAAAAGAATTGATTGATAATAATTTTTTTTGGTTTTTTCTTTTTAAATATTCAAATAATAAAAAAGAATTACAACTAAAGATTAGTCGTCTGCGAGAATATTCAATGACTTATATGAATTCACAACATTTTTTGTTTTTTTTAGAAGACATAAGACAAGGGTTGAGTTCAAAGCAAGGGATCTATCTTTGGATGCGAAATTTAGAACTTGGTTTGCTAAAAGAATCTTTTTATTTAATGCTTTCTTCAAAAAACATTGAAGATGCGATTAAAAAATTTTGTTTGCATGATGATAAAATAAGCTTTTTTTCTAATCGCCTGACGGTTAAAAAAACACATACTATGCTTCGAATCCAATATATTTGCTTTCAAAACCCATCAATGGCTGAAAAAGAATTGGCTAAAGGTCTATTAGAAAATATTTGTTGTTTTCTAAATCCCTATATAACCTACCTACATTGTTATGAAGAGCAAGAAAATATCATTTGTGATGTGTCACGAGGTTGCGCAGAAAAAACGCTGTCAACGACAAATTCAGAAATGCAAAGCTGGTTGTTACAAAAAATCAATCGCCCTATAAAATCAATCAATCGAAAGCAATCCATTGTTGAACTCTTAAGTCGTCATGTTACAGAAGATGTGTCGTGGCTCTTAAAAGATATGAAAACGATAGCATTTTCATGGGATATTTCGGTTAGCTCGCTTAAAAGAAAATTTTCTATAGAGAACAATAGTTTTAGTCGTTTTTCAGATTCTGCTAAGTGTTATTACATTAATCGTTGGTTATTCGAAGATAAAAAAACGGAAGATATTGCTTTCGAGGTCGGATTTAAGAGCCGAGAAGCTCTAGAAAAGTTTTATAAACGAAAATATGCTATCACTCCTGCAAATATACGAGATGTTATAGAAAACTTTGAAAAAAATCATGGGGTTGATGACTCTTATTTTTTTCTTTATGATGTTCCAGCCGATCCTTTTTTAATCGGTAAAATTTCTAATCTTTTGTGTGAATGTAAAAAACTCGATGATTCAATCATTCCTTTCATTCAAGCTGAGTGGGTAACAGAACTTAAGTTGGTGGGGGAAGTCTTCATAAAAAAATTTGGAATGTCCTTGGAGTTTGAATTTGCTGAAGCGATTAAAACCCAAGTCGGTTATGAACGCGTTATGCGCATCCTCTCTTGTTATAAAATCAATTTTAATGCCAGAGTGCTTTCTTTTTTACGCGACAAAGAAATTGTTACCTTTCAAAAAGAAGTCTCTATTATCTCAAAGAACATATTAAATAAAAAAATCAGTCAGTTTCCACCAGAAATCTATCAATCATTCAATGAACTTACAGAAGTTCAAATAAAAAAAGTACGTTGGTGTTTTTTGTTGTTAGTTTGTGCAGCACTTTTATTAAGGAGAACACATCCAAAGAGTTGTCATAACAGCCTTCTTGTTTTGGATGATATTAGACAGTGTTATGTAAATTCTCATATTTCTGTGGTGAATAGTGCGGTATTACTCGCCTTACGATGGGGCTTTCCGAGTGAAATGGTTTTGATTTTAACTTCCTTATTAAAAAAAATGGATAAAACAAAGGATTTTCGAATGCCTTTTTTAATAGAAGCCTTTTATAAAATGGCAATCTTTAACACAAACAATGCTTTAAAAAACATTTCAGAAAAACACAAACAAAAAAATATTTATTTGATAAAAACACCTTAAGCCTAGGCATTCAACGAAGGGTTTTTGTCGTATGTCGCTTGAGTTATTAAGAAACTTGGCTAATCTATGAGAAAACATTGGGACATTTCCTATGAAAATATCGAGTAACAACTTAAATCCGTCTATTCAACAAGCTCAGAAAACACAACAGCGATTATTTCAACAAATCTCTTCTGACTTAAAAATCAACCAAGCTGCTGATGATGCTGCCGGTTTACAAATTGCTAATCGTCTTACCTCTCAAAGCAACGGTATAACCCAAAGTATTCGTAATGCTAATGATGGTATTTCATTTGCCCAGGTCGCTGATTCGGCATTAAGTGGAGTCACTGACTTTACCTTACGCATAGAGGAGTTAAGTATTCAAGCTGCTAATGGAGCTTTAAGTCCTATCGATAGGCGATCTATTCAAGGTGAAGTCAATCAATTGCAATCACAGATACGTAGCACGTTTGAAAATACACAATTTGCAGGAAGAGATGTTTTTAGTTCGGAAGGGATAGAAATTCAAATTGGAGCAGAAGCTAACTCATCGTTAGCCATTAACACTGGCGTTACTGCCAACGTCAATGACATATTAGCTATCGACATTTCGACGACAGCAGGAGCACAAAATGCTTTAGATACTGCCCAAAACTTTCGTCAAGCTATTGATACAGATAGAGCGAGTTTAGGTGCGATACAAAATCGATTGGAATCAACCATTAATAATTTAGCAATTACTAATGAAAATACCCAGGCTGCTAGAAGCCGTATTCAAGATACAGATTTTGCTCAGTCCTTAAGTGAATTAACTCGCAATCAAGTTCAAGAGCAATCAGCCTTGGCAGTGCAAGCACAAGCTAATGTACAAACTAACGATGTATTGGCGCTCTTGTAAAGTGGCTAACCATTCGGATTGACACAAACATTTTTTGGGGCTTGGCATAAACCTTTGTTCACACAATTATCGTAATTGACAACCCACAAAGATTGACTGTATTGACGACAAGACCGATTAGCATCTTCTGTTGATGTTGGTGCCCAACAAGAACCACAAATCAACTCACCAGCTGAATTACGTGTTTCACAGCCCATGCATTCGGATTTGAGTTCGTCATTACTGTAGATATCGCTAGTTAGCAATAAAAAGCCTATAAAATAAACGAATAATAACAATTTAGTTTTCATCATCATCCTCTTTCTCTGTTTAAGTTGCTGCTTATTGAAAAGGAATAACTGTAAAAGCCTCTATTGTAATCAATGATTTTGTTTATGCATCTAGGCAGGTGTTAGTTATTTTGGATTATCTGGGTTTTTACTGTGGATGAAATGTGGATAGTTCAATCGAAAAGAGCGTAAGCCAATAACAAAATGATTATTTGCGCGCTAATGCCATATTTATTAGCGAAAAATGAAGTTGTAAAAAATATAAAAAACATGTGTTTTTTGTGAATAGTTTAATATAAAAAAAATTGAAAATGTGTGTATAAGAGCCAGCCATTATTATGAAATGTCCTAAATGTCAATTTGAGCAAGCTGATAACCATACCATTTGTGTTTCTTGTAAACTGGTTTTTAGTAAATATTTTTATCAACTTGAACAGCAGAGCAAAATATATACTCAAGATGCACCAAATAATCTGAAGACATCTGATGGAGCGAGCAGAGTTTTTGATCTGATTTATCTAAGGCAACGTTTGTTTCCTGAACCTCCTATTAGTGAAACGGGCACTAGTTTATTCATTCGCGCACTACTCATTGCTGTTATCGCCTTTTACACGGTTAAATTAATTGCAGCCGGGAAAGATTCAAATTACGCTGGGGAGTCATTTTTACACCTGGTTAATTTGCCTTTTCATGAGGCAGGGCATGTTTTCTTTGGTATTTTTGGTCAATTTATCGGCTCTTTGGGAGGGACTTTGGGGCAATTAATCATGCCATTGATTTGTTGCTATGTACTTCTCGTGCAACAAGAAGATGCTTTTGGTGCAGCGGTAGCTTTTTGGTGGTTCGCAGAGAACTTTGTTGATATCGCCCCATATATTAACGATGCTAGAGCAGGCATTTTACCTTTGGTTGGCGGTAGTATTGGAAAACATGCCCCCTACGGTTTTCATGATTGGGAATACCTATTAAGTGAAACAGGTTTAATCAGGTATGATCAACACATTGCTCAAATCAGCCATATCACAGGCAGTTTACTGATGTTGGTCGCACTCTTGTGGGCATCGAGACTATTGTGGCTTTGGAAACGAAAATTATAGTTTGTAACGAAAAACTGATTCATTGTTTTGTCATAATCGTAGATTATAAAAAAGTATTCGGTAGATGAAAAATATTGTGAGGAGTGTTAATGATTTTTGTTAAAACAACAATAACGTTTTCTTTATTAATCTTTGGGTGGTTAGGGTCTGGCGCTTTAGCGAGTCATGAAACGCCGTTAAAAAGTGATGATGAAGCGTTTATTTTAAATATGCGAGTTCGAATCGCATCATTTAATGTATCATTGTATCGCAGTAATGCGGGTGAGCTGATTAATGATTTAAAAGTGAAAACGAATCCGCAAGCCAAGGCCGTCGCTGAAATCATTCAACGAGTGCAACCTGATATTCTCTTATTGAATGAATTTGATTATGATCCTAACGGAGAAGCCATAGAATTATTTCAGTCAAATTATCTCGAAGTCGGTCAAAAAGGCGCAGGAGCTGCCATGTTTCCTTATGTTTTTCTCGCTCCTTCCAATACGGGAGTCGCATCGGGCCATGATTTAAACAATGACGGCATTAATGGGAAAAGTGGTAATGAATACGGTAGTGATGCACTGGGATACGGTTTATTTCCTGGACAATATGGTATGGTTATTTTGTCCAAATATCCAATCTTGGCCAGAGAGTCGCGAACTTTTCAACGTTTTTTGTGGAAGGATATGCCTAATGCCTTATTGCCCGATAACCTCAATACACCCAAAGCCAAGGATTGGTATAACGAAGAAGAACTAAAAGTTTTTCGCTTATCATCAAAAAATCATTGGGATGTGCCTGTTAATATCCATGGCCGTCGTTTGCACTTATTAGCGAGTCACCCAACACCATCAGGTTTTGATGGCCTTGAAGATAGAAATGGAAAACGCAATCATGATGAAATTCGATTTTGGGCTGATTATATATCAGGTGGCTACCAGAGTGATTATATTGTTGATGATAGAGGTGTGAAAGGCGGCCTCACTCGCCATGCAAGATTTGTGATTTTAGGTGATTTGAATGCTGACCCTTATGATGGTAACTCAACCAATAATCCGATGCGTTTGCTGATGAATCATCCGAGAGTGAATGTCAGATTTCCCCCTGCCAGTGAAGGTTCCGCAGAAGCAGCCTTGGAACAAGGGTTGGCTAATATGAAGCATATTGGCAATCGCTCCACAGATACGTCAGATTTTAATGACAATCGCTCTGGTAACTTGCGAGTGGATTATGCACTACCATCTGAAAATCTTCGTATGGTTAATTCTGGCGTGTTCTGGCCTAAACGCAACGACCCTCTTTACCGCTTAGTGGGCGATGGTGTGGTTAGCTCTGATCATCGTATGGTATGGGTAGACATACAATGGTAATCTGCGAGCTCTTCAAGACTGATTGAAGAGCTTAATGAATCGGGTTAGGTGTTTTGCCCTTTTTTAGCGAGCCATTTATCAAGCTCATTACCGAAAGCTTGCTTATCGCTTGCTGAAAGTGCCGCAGGCCCTCCCGTTTGAATACCACTGCTACGTAAGGTTTCCATAAAATCGCGCATATTCAGTCGAGACTTTATATTTTCTTTTGTGAATAAATGGCCTCTTGGGCTCAGTGCCAAGCAAGCTTGACTGATCACTTCATCAGCTAATGGAATATCACTGGTAATCACCAGGTCACCTGCTGCACAGCGTTTAACAATTTCATTGTCAGCGATATCAAAACCTTTCGGTACTTGCAGACGTTTAATATAAGCTGAAGGTGGCGTTTTTATGGAGTGATTGGCCACAAAAGTGATCGAAGTTTTTGTGCGTTGTGCGGCTCGAAACAGAATTTCTTTAATAGGAACCGGACAAGCATCGGCATCTACCCATATTTTCACGAAAATTTCCTACTTAGTGTGTTCAATAAAAAGCGAAAAGCATGAAATTGAGGCGATTTTTCTACGAAAATAATGAAAGATAACCCCAAGAGGATGGGATTATCGCTAAAGATACTCATTGGGTAAAGTCTTACTATGGGTTTTATGCCTTATTAAAACGTGATGTCACTCATCATAAAGTGAGTTACACGATCTTTTTCGCATGTTCAATACAAGCTTTGCAGGCTTCTGCACAGGCTTTGCATTCTGCATGATGTTCATGTTTACGACATTCTTTTTCGCAGTCTTCATATAAGACCAGCATTGCTTTCGTCACTCGCGGTAAGTGCTCTGATTCCAGCGAAGCAAGCGTTGCCATGGTTTCGCAAGCCGGCATCATGGCTTCTACAGTACGTAAGCAATCGATGATCGATTTATCGCCCATTTTTATCAAATGTAAGCAATGCCCTTGGCACAATTTAGCCTTTTCCAAACAATGCGTTGTCGCTCGAATCAGAGGTTTATGTGGATTTTCTTTCATATGATGCTTATGTTTTTTGCTATGTCCGTGCTCATCGGCAGCGGCTTGATGCGATGTCGCCATGACTGGCAAGGCTAATGCACTCGCTAAGACAAATCGACGATTCATATTGGTTGGTGTGACCAGATCAAAAATTTTCATGGATAACCTCGAAAACTAGGCAAGAGATGCGTGATAAATAATAAGTTATAGGTCAAATTTTATCATATGGATTGTTTTTATGTCGGCTGTTTGTTCATAAAAGTTTTTTCACTTAGACGTACTATTTACTCATGTGCTTTATTAAAACCTGTTAAAGGTTGGAGTCAATAATGCGTAATTCTCCTTTATTATTTTCCTTGCGCTTACTTTGTCATGTGATGGGAATGCGCAATAACAAGATCACAATCACTCTTTCGTTTATTTGAAATTACCCATATCACTAATAAATATTATGAATATGTCATTGATGTGTTCTTATAATGAGATGTTCGATAAAAAAAATTTAAATGTTTTTTTAAACTCTCCATTAATCGATTTTTAATAGCGCTTGCTTACGGGTTTTCTATACTCTCTGAACAAAGAACAGTCGCAAAATAAAATAAAAAAATGATGAGTGATTTTTTTTATCATTAATAATTTTACTTAACATTTATTGCTTGATGAATAATGTTTATATCCGTTTTTTTTGAGACAAATTTGTGTTTTCCTAAGCATTGTAAATGTTAGCTTTTAGGGGTTCGAATATTTTTTGATTGTTCAAAACGCTATTAAGATGCATTGCATTGTGATTTTCTTAAAGAATTGTTGATGACTCTAATTTCTGAATAGACTTTATAACCATAAATAAATCGAAATAGATTGGTATCGATACAGGAGAAGCCAATGAATATTTTTAGATTTAAAATCAATACTCTTAAACCACAAAGAAAATTATTACCTTTTTGTACGATGATGACGTGCTTGTTATTTTCAACAACACTTTTAGCAAAAACTGAAACCAACAAGACAACAGCGATAGCAGATGGACTTTGGCGTTCAAGCACGATCTGGAGTCACGGTGTACCGGATAAAAAAACACGTGCCATTATTCCACCTAATCGTAAAGTCTATATGTGGGAAGGAGACTTTAGCGCTAATGGCATAGTTATCCAGGGAGAGTTAGAAATTACTGAAAAAATTAACGCTAATGTATCCTTAACAACGGATTGGGTCCATGTGAATTCAGGGGGTAAATTTAGAATTGGCAGTAAAATAAATCCCTATAATAGATCGAATTTTACCTTGAATTTAGTCGGTAAAGATCCTGAGGCAGACTGGACCATTGAAACCGCTATGGGTGAAATGACTTTACAAGATAACAATGGTTTTTTGATGGCGGCTAGCGGTGGAAGCCTTGAGTTTTATGGTGGAAACAAACTCACTTTCACACGATTATCAGAATCAGCTGAGTCTGGTAGTCAGTACATTGATGTGCACAATGTCATAGAACGAAACTTTGATGGTATCACTTCAAGACGCTCGGATGGTGCATTGAATTGGCAAGTCGGTGACGAGATTGTGGTTGCAAGCTCTTCTTACAATTACCGTGATGAAGAAGTGCGAAAAATAAAGGCAATTGAGCGATTGGATTTAGACACAACGCGATTGATTCTCGATTTTCCCTTAAAAAATCGTCACTACGGTCAGATAGAAACTTACGGTACGGTGGACAATCCACGAAGTATCAATATGAAAGCTGAAGTGGCAGTGCTCAATCGCAATATCAAAATACAAGGTTTAGCTTCTCAAGATACGGATGAGTTTTTTGGCGATCGCAAAGCGTACAATGCTGGCTTAAGCCGAGGTGTGGGCGGTCATATCATGATTATGGAAAACGCTGGCCCCATTCTTATCGATAGCGTGCAATTGCACGGTTTGGGGCAAACTGGCCGTTTAGGGCGTTACCCCATCCATTGGCATTTGGCCGGTGATCGTTCGGGCGATCAATTGCGAGGCGTTTCGGTCACTAACTCTAATAATCGTGGTGTTACCATACATGGCACACACAATGTACTCATTCAAGATGTACTATTACACGATATTCATGGCCATGGTTTTTTTATGGAAGATGCAGTAGAAACAGGCAATACCTATTTATCCAATATCACCTTGGGTATTCACAAAGTCGGACGTAGTGCAGCCGTGGGTGATCGCCTTGCGGATCTGGACGACCCTTTTATTGTTGATACTCATGATCATGTCGGACAACATCCTGAACGTTTTTTGAGTTCTGCGGGCTACTGGATGACAAACCCAGATAACACTTGGCGAGGTAATGTGTCTGCAGGTTCAGAAGGCACAGGTTTTTGGTTTTTGTTTCCTCGCAGAGCGATTGGTGCCTCCGCATTGGATCCGCAATATGCGGAGGTAGTGCCTGATAAAGTGAATCTCAAAGAGTTTGCTTACAATGTGACTCACTCCTCTCCTATTGGTTTTAATGTGGATAGAGGCGGTGATATTGAAGTGCCAATTGGTGCGGTTTTATTGCCTAACTTTAATGGCGTCGAATACAATCCGCCGGAAGAGCCACAGTTTTCTCACTTAACGGCTTATAAAACGAATGTAGCCATCTATCATCGTGGGCGTGTTGGCAATTTTGTCGATAATAAATTTGCCGATAACTTTAATAGTACTTTTCTGACTTTTACACAGCGGATTACTCGCGCATTGTATATTGGCCACAGCCAAGGTAACAGTGACCCAAACCAGATTGTATCCGCACATACTTTTTACGATGGCGCTAACACTTTAGAAGGTACGCATTTTGCTGGTTTTGCCGCAGCTAATGCTCACATGTTTCGTTCGGCGCCTATTGCGGGTCGGCATACTCACTTTGTAATGCGGCAATCTTCGTTTGAGGACGACGGCTCAGCCAATCACGTGAGTTTCGTCAATCCTACCGGTGGTAATTTTTACGAGCCTTTAGGAAAAATGGCGCCATCGGTCATTTTTGATGAAGATGGTAGTTTTACAGGACATGTTGGTGGTGGAGCGGGCTATACCATCATCCCTAACCATCCCTATTATTACGATACAGAAGACTTCAAGCCTGAAGGTTGGAATGCCAGAGTATCTGATGAACGTTATGCGTTAATGCGCTTGAGTAATTTTAATGGTTCGGATACGACTTTTCAGGTAACAACACCGGATGGTGACTCAGCATCTGATGCGCCTGGAACGGGACAATTTTCTGGTTCCAATGCGTTGGTAAAAATGAATAGTGAACAATATGTTGTCGATTTTCTTGATGGTTTAGAGAGTATCTCTGGCGGTTTTGACATTGCCTTTGTGATTAATAGAGGGCCTAGAGAAGGTTCTTCTATTGTAAAAGTCACGGGTGCTGGTGAAATTGTCACGGTTACCAAGCATGCCTCTGAGGTCGATTCTCTTGAGGCTTTGCGTGAGGCAACCACAACATCATTCGCACATGTGGGCCAAGATATCTATGTCAAATTTTTTGCTACCGAATTTGCATGGTACCGAATAGAGTTTAGGCCCATTTAAATTGGCTTCTCTTTACATTCAAACTTTTAAGTTGAGTAAATTAAGGGTTTGAATGTAAACTTGCCACACAATCACACCTCAGAGAAATGACCAATTTGATTTCTTAATACAGTGGATGTTTCGAGTAGAGACTGACTAAATTGCGTGATTTTTTCACCTTGCTCAGAGGTTTCTTTAGAAATATCATTGATACGTTCAATGTTTTGATTAATGTTGTCAACCACGGAAGCTTGCTGATCCACAGCGGTTGCTACTTGAATCGTACGATCGTTTATCGACGTTAAATAGTCATTGATATCATTGATCATACTTTGCATGTTTTGAGTCACTTGAACCGTTTCAGACGCGCTCTCTTGACTCAAAGACATCATTTTTACGGATTCATTAACACCATTTTGTAATCGCTCAATAATTTCATTGATTTGTTGGGTTGATTCTTGAGTACGACTGGCTAATTGCCGCACTTCATCAGCGACAACGGCAAAACCTCGGCCTTGTTCGCCTGCTCTAGCCGCCTCGATGGCAGCATTTAACGCTAAGAGATTGGTCTGCTCAGCAATTCCCTTGATGACATCCAGCACCAATACAATATCAGCAGCGTCCGATTCTAATTCTTTAATCACTTTCGAGGAATCATTCACATTGCTGGCCAATTTATCCATTTCATGAATAGAACGTTGAAAAGAGTTGGTTGCATCCTGGGCGCAGGTATCGGCTTTGGTAACTTCTTGGGCAACATCCTGTGCATTTTTAGACACTTCATTAATTGACGCACTCATCTGGGTGACGGCAGTGGCAACAACGCCAATAGCTTCATATTGCTCACTTAATTGGTTGCCTGTTTGCGTTGCTATTTGATCAAGAGAACTGGAAGAGTGTTTAACCGTCTCCGAGGAGTTAGCAATATTACCCATTAAAGACTGTAAAGAATCTAAAAAACGATTGAAAGTCGCACTTAAAAAACCAATTTCATCTTTGCGCTCGGCAGGTAATCGATAACTAAGATCACCTTTGCCGTCAGCAATTTGTTCCAGAGAGTGTTGTAAAGCACTGATGGGAGCTGTTATAAATCGCGGGAAAAAGAAGAGTGTCGCTGAGGCCAGGGATATTATAAAAAAAGCCACTATGGCTAGCGCAGTGATAGAGTTGTCACCAGTATTTTTTATATTGTCAGCGAGTGCATTTGAAGAAACAGAAATTTCATTCACAATACCCTCAAGAATGATTCGCATATCATTAAACTTTACTTTAAGTTGTTGAAAATCTTTTTCATATACACTGTTTGATAAGTTTGAAAAGTCGCTATCTTGCATGTCGTAAAGAATGGATAAAGAATCTGCTTCCCAATGTTCGAAAACGGCTAAAAAATCAATCACTTTATCACGAATAGGCTCAGCGACTCTATTGGCTCTGACGCGTAGGGCTTGGCTTTGTACGTTTCTTAAGGTTTCTTCAAATTTGAATAATTCAGCTTCAACATTTCTTCCCATTTCGATGGTTTTCATAGAAGCCAAAGCTTGATACAAATAGCGTTCAGCATTGCGTGTGAATTCGATACTAGGTACATAATTTTGATAAATCGAATAAAACTTATTATTAAGACTTTTCATGGCGAAATATTGCTGAACGCATAAGAAAATGACTAACACCATAATAACGCCGATGGGTATTGTTAATTTCCATTTTAAACTCAAATCCTGCCATTTCATTATCGATACTCCAAATTACGTTATTTTGGAGAAGTATAGCTTGATTTTTCTATTTTTATTGGACAAGGCTTTGAAGATTTATTGCGCAGGTTCTTGGAAATTATCCATAATATATTTGACTAAGAAAAATAAGAAAAACGCCATAGCCATGTAGCTGCCATAAAAATAAGTGAGCGTACCAGTAAATTGTTGACCAATAATCACAGAGCAGGCCACACCTAACACGGTGGAAACACTGCCCACCACAGCGGCGCCAACACCGGCGATATGTCCCAATAACTGCATAGCCATGGCATTAAAGTTGGTAAACATGACGTTAACCGCTAAAAAAATCGGGATGGTTAAACCCATAAAAGCGTAAAAAGGCGGATTACCCTTATAGGCAAGACTAAGTATCAATAAGAGCAGGGAAAAAATCACAAAAACCGGTAATGAAAAACTCACCATTTTTTTCATGCCGTGTCTGACCACTAAACTGCTATTGGCGAATGAGCCTACACCAAAGGCTAACGCCAAAATAGCAAAATACAGTGGGAAATTGTCCACAATGCCATAAGTTCGTTCAAAAATTGCTTGAGAAGCAACGAGATATGCTAAAAAAGCGCCCATAACTAGACCTTGAGCAAGGGTACAAGCCATGACAACTTTATGCGTCAATACTTCTTGGAACGCTTTTCTCACTTCAAGAAGTGTAAAGGGTTTTTGATGCGACGAAGATAAGGTTTCTTGCTGGCGTATGGCAAACCACACAATACCTATAAGGGCAAAACTGGCAATAACGATAAATATCATCGGCCAAGTGGCAAAGCTAATAATAAACTGCCCAATGAGGGGAGCGACCATAGGTACCCAAATAAACATTACCATGATCAACGACATGATGCGTGACATTTGCGGGCCACTGTAAGTATCACGAATCAAAGCGGCGGATACCACACGAGTAGCCCCAAGCCCAAATCCTTGAATAAATCGACCAATGATCATAGTGAGCAGATTAGTCGCGGACAAACACAGGATAGAGCCAACGAAGAAAATGCTCATACCCAAGTAGAGGGTTGGTTTACGGCCTTTGGAATCACAAAATGGACCGTAAAAGAGCTGGCCTATACTCAAACCCAGCATCATAACAGCAATAATTAATTGTACTTGATTTGGATTAGCAACCGCTAAGTCTTTAGCGATTTGTGGCAAAGCGGGTAGCATGGCATCAATAGAAAAAGCGGTAATTGAGGATAAGAGAGCCATTAAAGCGACAAATTCAAATAAAGAGAGTGGAGGAGCAGAGAGGTGTGTTTTCATGATGTCCTTAAATTATAATTTGAGCAAAAGTTCAATTATTAAAATTAAGAGGTGATACTATTACGGATCTTCAATGAACACAATACTATTGATTCCTTCTAATCTTATGGTTCTTGTGTTGCTACTGCTATCTCAAAGGTTAGGTGATAGAAAGTTCAATACTGAGCCAATCGTTATTATTCCGATAATATTGATTTTTTTGAGTGAGCTGCCCATTTTTGTTTTTAAAGTCTTATTCCCCATGTGTTATGAAAACGTCTGAAGGTTTTTATCATGTTCACTCAAGAAAATGAAATGTATTAGGGTAACCTTATACGTCTTAATAGCATTTATAATGATGTTCTAAAAATAAAATAAAGACTTTTGATGAATTGCATAAGCTTGAGTGTTTCGGTTACAACTGGTTTGTTAATCTATCGAACTTACTGAGTTAGCAGTAAGTTCGATAATAGTCATAAAAAATCACAAAGAGAAAAAACAATGTTAACCATAAAAAAATATTTTATTTTTACCGCTTTGATCTTTTCATTATTTTTAAGCCAAGTCGTAATGGCATGGACGAAAGTATCGAATAGTATCACAATGAATGGACAAAATTTTTCTGCCGACTGGTACTTGCCTGATAATCAGGCACGAGGTTTGGTTTATTTGCAACATGGTTTTCAAGCCGATAAGAATAATGTCAGTCAGTTGGCCGAGGTTTATGTGAGTGCGGATATTATGGTTTTGGCAATCGATGCATCTATGACCGGTGGCAATCCGAGTCTTGCGGTGACTGTAGCGGATACTTTTGCTAATCAAGCCATAACTCCACCTAATGGTTTTCCATTACCAACACGGTGGGTGTTTGCCGGGCATTCTGCCGGTGGGTTACATGCTACGTTAATCGCCGCGGAATTGGTGCAATTAGGGCAATCCGTGGCCGGTTTAGTGTTATTTGATCCAGTCGATGCTAGCAGTTTAATGCAAACGGCGACGGCGCGTTTGCAGACAGCCCAAGTACCTTATTATGGTATTCTTGCAAATGGTGGATTGTGTAATAGTTTTAATAACTCACAAGGTTTTTTTGAAAGTATTCCCAATCAAACTTTTGGTGGATTTAAGCTTGTCGATGGTAGTACCCATTTAGATGCTTATGGTACAGAAAGTTATTGGTATCAATCGTTATTCTGTGGTTCACCCAGCACACAAAATATTAATTATTTGCGAGAGTTTTCTTTGGAATGGGTTAAGTCGTTATTGAATGTTAGTACCGACTCAGATTATTTTCCTGGCGGTGAAATTTTTGAACAAATCATTAATGTAGGTGATGCTGTTATATTACAGTAATTGACTTGTAGAGAAGTGTTCTTGGCACTTCTCTCAACCTTTCTGATTTCTCTCTTCTTTATTTTTTTCAAAAAAAAAATCAATAACAGTCTACATGAAAATGTGCAAAAGCGCTTAGCAAGTTTGTATTTCATTCGATAATCACATTCATCGCCTAATAAGCTCTCTAAGTCATCGATTGAATGTAAAGGAATAGTAAAGAAATGCTAAAGAAAAAGTAAAATCAAAAAAACATCAATGTCAAATAACATGAATGATTTATATGGATAAAAACACACGATTTAGTAAAAGTTGAGAGGGTGATTTAGCTTTAATGACTTTGATTTTTTTTGATGGCGATAGTATTTTTGAATGAATGGGATGTTAATGATTTTTGAAAGCATAATTCATTGTGTTTTTTTGTTGAAAAATTGATTAATCGATAGGTCTTTGAATTTTCTCATTTCTATTTTTAAGTTTTCAAAAAAGTGGTTAAAAAATTTTCTGAAAACTCATTTTTTAATCAAAAAATTTCAATGTGTTTTTAATTTAAAAGATATTTTATTTGGAATTATGAATCTTAATTTTTTTTGTGAACTAGTTGTGTTTTACAAATAGAAAAGAGTGTTAATTTTGTCGCGCTTTGCATATAGCAAACATAAAATTATTCAATAATCATCAACTTTTTTTTTCAAAAAAAATAATGATAAAAATTCAAATAGCGACGAATTTAGAATCACGAGCATATACTTATGATAAGTAATTTTAAGAAGGTTTTAGGAATCGGGTTAGTGGGTTGTCTTGTCAGTGGGAGTGGCTACGTTTTAGCAGCATCCAGCGATTTGCCCGAAGTTCCTGCTATTGTACGCGATGTACACATGTCAGAAAATGACCACTACACTAGACCTACTTTACCACCCACACAAACTTCGGCTGATAGTCGTATAGGATTATCACATAAAGGATTTGACATGTATTTTCGACTACATGTCCCCGAAAAAATCAATACCAGCTATATCAATTCGGAAACGGGCACACATATATACAGTACAGGCAATGCCAAGCCTCTTGAAGCCGCACGATTAAAAATTGCGAATACTTACATCAGTGGTGGGCAGCTGGGTTTATGTGACCCTTCTTTTGATCCACAATCAAATATCAAGAATCCACGTGTTTGTGACAAAGACGATTGTTACGATATGGCTGTAGTTGGCTTTGCTGAGGAAATCCAAAATGGAGAAACAGTAAAACGCGTTACCAGTACAGCAGTAACAGTGCGTGTCAGTCAGCCAAAAACGGTGAATGCAAAAATTACTCAAGTTTCTGTAGGTGAAACGATTCTTGGTTCAGCCTTACCGCTAAAAGATATGGTATTTGAAACTATGGTGGTTGGGCAGGGGAGATTGCTGGTTGCTAGAACAGACAGCACGATACCTTGGATAAACAGTAAAGGCCAGTCATTGGTCTCAGATGTCAATCCTATTTATTTTGTTAATAATAACCCAGATAATTTTGAACCTTGTGATGCCAGACAATGGAATAAAGTTTATCCTTTGTCGCATGCGCCTTACGATAACACGATCAATAAACGCTACGGGTTTGCGATGCAACCTTTTAAGGATACCTTAGGGAATGTAATTGCAGAAAACACCACCTTTTGGGGCAGTTATCCTTGGATGGATAAAAACGCCGATAATTTTTCCATAACAACTTATGGTAAAAGCTTGTTGAAAGAGGGTGTCATTAAGGATGATTTTGCTGTGCGATGTGCCGTACAAAATTGTTCGCCGGATGAGGAAATCGGTGAAGGTGGTAATAAGGGTCGTGTTTTTATGGGATTATGGACGCATGGTAAAATGGTGCATCTTGACGGTTTAATTAATCATCTGGACTACGGATTACGTTCAAAAGATAGGTATCAGCGAGATGTACAGTTTTATCAACCGACTGATGGCCATGATGGTTTTATACGAATTGGTAATGGTCGAGAAAATGCTCTTGATCTTTCTCCCCTTGGTTCAGCAGGCAATACTGATTTTTTAGACTCTATTGAGCATCGCTTTAATTATTTTAAGCATATGCGCCCTGTAAAACCGGCTGATGTGGTTTGGTTGATGAGTTCAGGCTCCGCATCCGAAGAAGTTTCTTTTGATGATTACACTAACGTAAATACCTTTATTAATGCCAATATGACTTTCGCCTTATCGGTCAGTAATGATCCTAATCGTGCACGAGGATTGCGGGGCATGGTGAAACATACCGATCGTTTTCAAAATGCCGCTACCTCTCCTTTGTGGAACCTGCCTGCTTATGGACAAATTATCAATGGCGGCAGAGTTGAAGAAACGGCCAATGGTGGCATCAATGGTAGAGGCTATTGGCTTGATGGCAAAGGGGCTGGTTTAACGTTTGATATTGCATCACAACCGCGTAGTGTGACTGACAATGATTGGTATTATGGTATTTTTGTCGATACACGTTACGATTCTGCGCAAGACAAAACACTGTTGAGCTTTCCTGATGGCAGCCAGATTAAAGTAAAGGAAGACAGCGCTCTTTTATTGATTGATAGCACTGGAAGCCTTAGAGCACAAATTAATGTGAATGCACATATGCAGAGAAAGCAATGGGTGCACTTTGGTTTTCAGATGGTGAACTCAGGCACGAAAATCAAAACCTTTGTTAACGGTATGCAAGTTCACACTTACAACACCAATAGTCCTATTTTGCAATTGGTTCCGGGTCAATTAACTCTTGGCGTGAATCCTAAAAATTCTAGTGATAATTTCAAAGGTTGGATTGACGACTTTAAAGTTTTTGCTGATCACTTAGATCCTGAAACGGCTTGTAATCAAGCTAATGGTACCTTGGTCGCTTTAACTGATTCGTCGAGCAATACCATTAAAGAACAAGCGGACTTAATTCCTGAGTATGTACACGATATGATGACGGATAGACTTAAAGGTGTTGGAAAGCCGAGCTATAGTCAATATGTTTGTATGCACGATCATACCGGTGATAATCAAATTCATTTAGGTAATTTACCACAGAGTGTTATTTCTATTAGAAACAGTATTCATTTTCCTGAAGGTCCCATTCTCTATGATGCACCTCGCCCTAATTCTATTAATAATAAATTTTGCCTGATGTGCCATACTGTAGAAGGTAAACAAGGATTAGATTTGGATGCTTTACGATTGCAATCGAATGTGTTGGCTATTGATGATCCTAGAAGACAGCCTATGCAACCTGAGCCTTTCGTGTACGGAGTGATACCACAAAACTGGTTAGGTCTAGGTTTACCCGCACAAATGACCATGGCTGATGCTAATACTGGCTTTGCTATTGATAAATTAGTATTAGGAAGTCGCGCTAACCCATTAAGTGCTGTAGCAGCAGTGCTAGGTAGAATCGAAGCAGAAGATTATGATAAACAATGGGGCATCCAAACTGAATCCACTAAAGATATTGGTGGTGGTGAAAATGTTGGATGGATAGAAAATGGTAATTGGACAGAGTACGATGTTGCCATTCCTAGTAGCGGGATCTTCACTTTCTCTGCTCGTGTAGCAACAGAGTCTGCGGGCGGATTTCTTGACGTTTTATCCGATGGTCATCTTCTGATGACTGTCGAAGTGCGCAACACGCAAAATCCAGGTTGGCAAAACTGGTTCAACGTGAATCACAATATCCAACTTAAAGCGGGTCAACAAAGTTTACGCTTGCGTTATCGAGGTAGTAGCGGTTTTCTTTTTAATCTCAATTGGTTTGAAATCAAATAATATTCCCTAATCAATAGCGTCAATGACCTTTGGTCCCTTGTGGTACTCTCATCAACCACAAGGGACTCACTCAAAAAAACGTTGTTTTTCATCATTTCTTTTTATGCGATTCAGTCGTTATTTTCATTCTTAAACTTATCAAACACCTTCATTTGAATGCTATAGGACTAAGTTTTATCCATAGCATTATGGACTATTTCATTATAAGCAACCCAGAGCTATTCCGTACATGTAAAATCCGTGTTATTTCGGAGTCATTCGCTAAACTCGAGAAGAGGCATCTACCATTGCATTCTGATTCCTGACAGTGGTAATGACATGAATCACGATGGATTGATGATACAGGTTAATTTTAAATTTTTAGTTTTATTTCCTAGAATAAACGATGGCTTCTAGGAAGCAAGTTAATATTTTTAATGAAGCTTCAATAGCTTTAATACTTTTAAAAATGTCAAATTGCTAATCTTAATTTTTATGCGTAATATTTTTTTCTTAATTTAAGAGAAAATACTGATGTTTTCTGTTTGTGGTTGAAATAATTTTAAAAAAAAAACTATGATTGATGATAAAGTTTTTTGTGAACCAGTCTGGATTTGTCAATACAAAAGGGTGTTAGTTTTATTGAGGTTTTTTCTGTCACTTTTCAAGAGTTAAATAGAAAGCTGTTTTATAGAGGTATTAACTTTTTCAAAATGACGATTATTAATATCAATTAACCAAGAGACAATGATTATGTTAACAAAGACGAAAAGTATTTTGGGGATTGGATTAATAGGTTGGCTAATGAACGGTTACACACAAGAATCTAGCCAACAAGTTGTTGAGTCAGGGATTGAACTACCAGAAGTACCCGCTATTGTACGTGATGTACATATGTCAGAAAATGATATTTATACCCGCCCAACTTTACCACCGACACAAACTTCAGCGGATAGCCGAGTCGCTTTATCGCACAAAGGCTACAACATGTATTTTCGGTTGCATGTGCCTGAAAAAATCGAGACCAATTTTATCAATTCAAAAGCAGGTACACATATTTATACCACAGGTAGTGCAGCACCTTTAGCTGAAGCAAAACTCAATATTGCTAGTACCTATATCGGTGGTGGACAACTGGGCTTGTGTGATCCGAGTTTTGACCCACAATCGACAATAAAAAATCCGCGCGCTTGCGACAATGATGATTGCTACGATTTAACCGTAGTGGGTTTTAAGCAAGAAACCCAAGATGAACAAGTGGTACGTCGCGTTACCAGTACGCCTGTGATGGTTCGTGTGAAAAATCCCAAAACCATAGAAGCTAGCATAGCAAGTGTAACCGTGGGTGAAACTATTGAAGGAGCCGTTTTACCGCTCAAAGATATGATTTTTGAAACCATGGTTGTAGGTAAAGGTCGGTTGCTGGTTGGGAGAAGCGATAGCACTATGCCTTGGACGAACAGTCAAGGAGAAACGTTGAATTCAGCGATTAATCCGATTTATTTCGTCAACGATAATCCTGATAATTTTGAACCTTGTGATGCAAGACAGTGGGACAAAGTGTATCCCATGTCGCACGCACCCTATGATGATACTATCAATACGCGTTATGGTTTTGCTATGCAGCCTTTTAAGGATATGCTAGGAAATATCATTCCTGAAGACACAACCTTTTGGGGGAGTTACCCTTGGATGGATAAACAAGCGGATAACCTTTCTATCACGACTTTTGCGCAAAGTTTGCTACAAAATGGTAATATCGTGAGTGATTTTGCAGTCCGTTGTGCCGTAGAAAATTGCTCGGATGATTCTGAAATTGGTGAAGGTGGTAATAATGGACGAGTGATCATGGGATTATGGACACATGGCAAAATGGTGCATTTAGATGGCCTTATTAATCATTTAAATTATGGTGTACGTTCAAAAGATATGTACCAACGTGAATTACAGTTTTACCAACCACAGGATGAACATGATGGCTTCATACGTGTCGGTAATGGGCGTGAGAATAATATAACTTTAAGTCCCTTAGGGGCTGCTGGTAACACTGATTTTTTAGATTCAAATGAACATCGTTTTAATTACCTAAAACATATGCGCCCGGTAAAACCAGCTGATGTCGTTTGGTTAATGAGTTCTGGCTCTTCCACTGAAGAAGTTGCTTTTGATGACTATAGCAATGTTAATAGTTTCATCAATACCAATATGACGATGTTGTTAACTGTCAGCACCGACTCAGATAGCCCAAGAGGTTTAAGAGGGATGGTGAGACATTTTGATCGTTTACAAAATGCGGCGACTTCACCCCGTTGGCATATTCCTGCCTATGCACAAATTTTGGGTAATGGCCGAATCGAACACACAGCTAATGGAGGTCTTCATGGCAGGGGATTTTGGCTCGATGGCAAAGGTGCAGGGCTGCAATTTACTATTGCTGAACAGCCTCAAGGTGTAGCTGAAACAGATTGGTTTTATAGTCTTTTTATTGATAATCGCTATGATAGTAAGGCGTTAAAAACATTGGTGAGTTTTCCTGATGGTAGTAAAATTTTAGTAAAAGAAGCGTCAGAAATTTTATATGTCGATGCAAGGAAATTCGTGTTAAGTCGTCTTGATGTGAGTGCGTACATGCAAAGACAAGCATGGATGCATTTAGGTATACAAGTGGAGCATTCAACGCAAGAAATTCACACGTCTATTAACGGTATGCAAATTCATACGTTCAAGGCTCCATCCCCCGTATTTCAATTAGTGCCTGGTGCATTAACAGTCGGAATGGATCCCAATGCTACTTATGAAAGTTTTAAAGGTTGGATTGATGATTTTAAAGTCTTTGCGCAGCATCTAGATCCAGAATCCGTCTGTAATCACGCTAATGGTACTCTCGTTGGCTTAACAAAAGAGGCCAGTGATCCCATCCAACAAAAAGCGAATTTGATACCAACTGATAGCCATGATTTGATTAGCCAAAGATTGAAAACATCTGGTGAATCTAAGTATGAACAATACGTATGTGCTCATGATTATACGCAAGACAATCATATTCATTTAGGCAATTTGCCTGAAGGTGTGGTATCGATAAGAAACAGCATACACTTTCCTGAAGGGCCTATTTACTTTGATGCTCCTCGTCCAGCATCAGACAAGAATGCTTTCTGTCTTTCTTGTCATACTGCTAATGGCAAATTAGGACTTGGGTTAGACGCATTAAGGTTACAAGCAGATGTTATGGCAATTGATGATCCGAGACGCCAGCCCTTGCAACCTGACCCTCGGGTTTATGGTGTGATTCCACAAGATTGGTTAGGCGAGGGTGTTCCAGAAGCCTCTATGAGAGCCGATCCTGAAACGGGTTTGGCCATCGATCAATGGATCTTGCCGAGCAACAATACTGATTCATTGAAGTAGAGAGCTTAACAGAAACATATATTATATGATGATAGGCATCAACTAAGATGCTTATCATTTTAATAGCTATATTGTTTGATGCTAAACCACTACCTTTATCACATCCTAAAAACCTCTACAGCATTCATGCACATGATATTCGATTTACTTACATTCCATTTTGCTTAAGAAACCATTCAATTTTTTGCTTATAAAAAAATCATTATTATTTTTTTATTTCATAGTGTGAATGAAATCATGTTTTTTAATAAACAATCGATAAAATATGTAAATATTCAATCATGAAAACACGAGCTCTTTGGGCTAGGATAATCATCCCAAACCACGTTAAGGAAATAAAAAAATGAAATTAAAACAACGTAAACTTCTTTCTGCTTTAATTTTAAGCATGCTGTTAACTGCATGTAATGACGACTCCTCTTCAACAGAGTCTACTTCACCTCTAGCTGCGGAAACCGGAGAGCAGGGTGCCGATGACGCGATGACTCCAACGTCAACGGATGAAGAAGTAAACTCCGATACAGATAATGCACAGTCTGATACTGAGACCGATGGTGAGGTGTCAGAGGAAAGCGAAACGCCAAATCAAGCAGGCACTGATAGTCCTGAAGGTGATGCCGTTACAGAAGGGAGTGTTAGTGACAACGAGAATTCAGAAAGTACAGACGGTAATACTGAAGATACTAATGAAAACGACGAAGATACCGAAAGCACTAATGAAGTCAATCAATCTGAAAATACAGAAACACCGATTAGCGATATAGTCTTTAATTCTGAGCCTTTCAAAGATTGTGTTGAACGAACTGGGCAAATGACAAATCAAACTATCGCTGAAGACTTTACTGAATTGTTTTGTGAAGGGCAAATGGGAGTGATCAACACGGATGAATTAAGATTTTTTAAGAATCTCGAAGCGTTTGAATTAGCACAGTCTGATTTTGTCGATTTTAAATTTCCTAAGTTGATAAATCTTGTATATGGAGGAGTAACAAATGGTGGCTTACAAACGGTTGATACCTCGGAGTTGATCAATGCTGAACATTTCAAATTTTCTTCCAATAACTTAAATGCATTAGATGTATCTAATAATCTGAAACTATCCATTTTATCAATAAGTTTCAACCAACTCACTTCGTTAGATGTTTCTAAAAATATCGAAATTACAAAAATATTTGCACAAACCAATCAAATATCTGAAGTTATTTTAACCGGTTTACAAAAATTAGAATCACTTTACATGAGTGAGAATCAATTGACACAAATTATGTTGGCGGGTATCCAAAAACTTAATTTGGTGCACCTAAACGATAATAGCATTAGTCAAATAACTTTAGATAATCCTGAGTTAACGCAATTGCATCTGAAAAATAATGCCTTAACGACACTGGATGTTTCAAAATTACCGTCTCTAGAGGTGATTGATGTGACCAATAATAGCTTGACGCAATTAGATTTAAGCAATAATCCACTTATCGAATTTGTAACGGTAACAGACAATGCCATTGTGGATATTGTTTTCCCTGCACAAACCGATAATCTTTTTTCAGTGACGGCTACCGGCAATAATTTAAGCCAAGAAACTATCGAGCGTTTAGATAAGCTGGCGGCTGATGGTGTCAATGTGACCCGATAGAGCTTTCTTCAGTGTTGACGAAAAGATATATTCGTCAACACTGCTAAACCTTTTCGTGCCTTCATTAAAAAAGTAGGCTTCAGTCTAGAAAATCCACATAAGGGCAGAAGCCAAAATACGAGAAAACGCTCAAAATATTTTTATCGATTTATCATGTATTTAATGAGTACATAACCAAAATGCTAATTGCCATTTAGTATCACTGAACGAACCAAACCGAATTTCACTTTAGAAGCATTGGTTGTCTATTAAATTCATTATTATCGATCAACTTTTTCAAGTTTTGTGTAATCAATATTTAAATGTTTATAAAACTTGTATTAAGAAAATTTAAATATTTGGCTACCCTCAATGCCTCATCTGTATAAGCTAAAGATTGATTAAAATTTTTTCTAGAAAGCAGATTTTTAAAGGTAACAGCTATAATAAAT
>JBCCZV010000053.1:0-23829 GCA_039187085.1 Pseudomonadota bacterium | reverse complement strand
GTGGAATAGATAGTTTTTATCTATAGTTTGGTTCAAGCCATACGAAACTTTATGCTCATTACTCTGAGATAAAGCATAAAGTTTCCGTTGCACGCAAAAACCGACTATGTTTTCGGTAACGTAACACCCGTCTGACCTTGATACTTTCCATTTCTATCTTTGTAGGACGTCTCGCACACTTCATCCGACTCCAAAAATAACATTTGCGCGACTCCCTCATTCGCGTAAATTTTGGCTGGTAGTGGCGTGGTATTAGAGAACTCTAAAGTTACATGACCTTCCCACTCTGGCTCTAGTGGCGTGACATTCACAATTATCCCACATCGTGCATATGTGCTTTTGCCCAAGCAAATAGTTAGCACATTTCTTGGAATACGGAAGTATTCAACTGTCCTTGCCAGAGCAAAGGAATTAGGAGGAATAATACAGACATCAGATTTCAAATCGACAAAACTTTTTTCATCAAAGTTTTTAGGGTCAACAACGGCAGAATTAATGTTGGTAAATATTTTAAATTCATCGGAGCAACGGACGTCATAACCGTAGCTGGATGTCCCATAACTTACAATTTTATCATTATTCCGCGCTCTGACCTGACTGGCTTCAAATGGCTCAATCAAACCCGCTTGGGCGGCCATTGTTTTTATCCATTTATCTGACTTAATTGACATATTTCTACTGCTCTCTCAAACCATTGTTTCATGGTATATTTAATCGTTTGTAATGTTGATCGTTGGAAACATTACTTTAAAGTTTTTATCTTGACGAGATAAAGTCGCGGCCATTTTTCTAGCAATGGCGCGATATTTACCCGCAATTACACCATCAGGCTCAGCAACGACGGAAGGCTTACCCTCATCCGTATCGCGACGAATACGAATATCTAAAGGTAAAGATCCCAAGAAAGGCACGCCGATATTGTTGGCTAAATCTTTACCACCATCAACGCCAAAAATATTTTCTTCATGACCACAGCTCGAACAAATATGTGTACCCATATTTTCTACAACACCCAACACAGGCACTGAAACTTTTTCGAACATACTAATCGCCTTTTTGGCATCTGCAAGCGCTATATCTTGCGGAGTTGTCACTATAACCGCCGCAGTCACCGGCACTTTTTGTGATAAGGTCAATTGGATATCGCCCGTGCCAGGCGGTAAGTCAACAATTAAATAATCAAGGTCGCGCCAGCGTGTATCATTGATTAATTGCTGAAGAGCTCCGCTTGCCATTGGACCACGCCACACCATGGCCTGTGACTCATCGACCAAATAACCAATGGACATACTTTGAATACCATAGCTGTCAACGGGCTCCACCGATTTTTTGTCTTTGGAGACAGGGTTAGCCTCTTTTTGCCCCAACATAATCGGCTGGCTCGGGCCGTAAATATCGGCATCCAAAATACCAACTGTCGCTCCCTCACTGGCTAAGGCTAGAGCTAAATTAACCGATGTTGTTGATTTTCCAACACCACCTTTGCCTGAAGCCACAGCAATAATATTTTTGACATTCGCTATAGGGGTGGCTGCACCTTTAATAGCATGAGAAGAAATTTTTGTTGCAATATCACACTCAACTGACCCAGACCAACCTTTGCTTTGCAAAAGCTCTTCAATTTGTGCAACATACTTCGATTGCTGGTTTAGCATGGGATAAGCAAACACCAACTCTAGCGCGATACGCGAGTCTGTTACCTGAATCGACTTGATAATTTTGCTGCTGACTAAGTCTTCGCCTATATCGTCAATAATGACTTGAGCGAGTATGTTTTCAATATTTTCTTGTGACCAATTCAAGAGACTTTACCTTTCTTCTGCTTAACTCATAGGAGATTGCGCTTGATTATACACGAATCTGATTTAGCGACGAAACTACAAACCACTTCTCTCTAAATTTATTAATAATGGTTAGTTACCTTTGAGATAAAGGGGTTATTGATGCAAATATTTACGATTCGCGGTATATTGTCGCCCTGGCTGAAACAGGGACAAGTTCCCATTTAAGCGCTTATATTTAGTCTACAATCCATACGATTGCCGGCGCCAATGTAGAATGTATAAAAAGTGGTAAGTATGACAAGATCGCAACGACGTATTTTAGTAACAAGTGCTCTTCCCTATGCAAATGGTCCCATCCATATTGGCCATCTGTTGGAGTTTATACAAACCGATATTTGGGTTCGATTCCAAAAAATGCGTGGTAACTTATGCATTTATGTATGTGCTGATGATACGCACGGCACACCTATTATGCTCAAAGCTGAACAACAAGGCATGACGCCTGAGCAACTCATAGCCCAAACACACGAAGAGCATGTAAACGACTTTAATCGCTTCCATATAGGTTTTGATAACTTCCACTCCACACACAGTGAAGAAAATAAAAACCTGACTCAGAGCATCTATTTGAAGTTAAAAGAAAATGGCCATATTGAAAAACGTAATATTCAGCAACTTTTTGATCCTGAAAAAGGCATGTTTTTACCCGATCGCTTCGTTAAAGGCACTTGCCCAAAATGTGGGGCAGAAGATCAGTATGGTGATAGCTGCGAAGTGTGTGGCGCCACCTATACACCAGCCGAATTAAAAAATCCGAAATCAGCTGTTTCTGGGGCGACTCCTGCTCTTAAAGATACTGAGCACTACTTCTTTAAACTTAAAGATTTTGAAGAAATGCTCAAAGCCTGGACCCGCGAAGGCCAGCATGTGCAGGAGCAAATCGCTAACAAACTTGACGAGTGGTTCGAAGCCGGTTTACAAGCTTGGGACATTACTCGTGATGCTCCTTACTTCGGCTACGAAATACCTGACGCTCCGGGAAAGTTTTTCTACGTTTGGTTAGATGCTCCAATCGGTTATATGGCTAGTTTTAAAAACCTTTGCGAAAAACGCGATGATTTAACATTTGACGACTTCTGGCATAAAGACAGTGATGCGGAAGTCTATCATTTTATCGGAAAAGACATTGTTTATTTCCACACGCTCTTTTGGCCTGCTACGCTAACTGGAAGTGGTTATAGAACACCAACTTCTATATTTGCTCATGGCTTTGTGACCGTTAATGGACAAAAGATGTCAAAATCGCGTGGTACTTTCATTAAGGCAAGTACTTACCTCGATTACTTAGATCCTGAGTTCTTGCGCTATTATTACGCATCGAAGCTCAGCTCTCGCATTGACGATTTCGATCTGAATCTTAATGAGTTTTCACAAAAAGTGAGCGCTGAATTGGTTAAGAAGGTGATCAATTTAGCGAGCCGATGCGCAAAGTTCATCAACTCAAAGTTTAATCACCAATTAGTGAGTAAGTTAAATGTAAAGGATACGCCATTACAGCAATTTCAGTCAGCGGCTGACAAGATTGCACGTTTTTATGAAGAAAGAGAGTTTGGTAAAGCTACACGTCTCATCATGACCTTAGCTGATGAAGCCAATGTGTACATCGACCAACAAGAACCTTGGGTACTCATTAAGGACGAAAACCAACATGGACAAGCGCATATGGTTTGTAGTGTTGGCGTCAACCTTTTCCGCCTGTTATGTTTATATCTCAAACCCGTTTTACCTGAATTAGCAAAAAATGTTGAGGCATTCCTAAACATTGCCCCCATGCAATGGGAAGACACACAAACATTGTTAGAAGGTCATGAAATCGCTGCCTATAAACATTTGAAGAAACCCTTGGATGCTAAAAAAGTTGAAGCCATGGTCGAAGCTTCTAAAGAATCACTAGAAAAAACGGCCGCTTCTCAAAAGAAAAAGTCTGCTAAAAAAGTAAAAGCTGATACTGATACCAGCATTAAGCCTGAAATTAGCAGTGAAGATTTTAATACAATCGATTTGCGCATCGCTAAAATCCTATCTGCTGAAACTGTTGACGGTGCAGATAAACTACTCAAGCTGCGACTCAGCCTGGGTGAATATGGGGAGCGACAGGTTTTTGCCGGTATTAAGTCAGCCTATTCACCAGAAGATTTGGTAGGTAAATTGACGGTTATGGTTGCTAACCTAGCGCCTCGAGAGATGCGATTTGGCATTTCGGAAGGTATGGTTTTAGCAGCGGGGCCAGGAGGTAACGAGCTCTGGATTCTCAGCCCTGATGAAGGCGCGCAACCTGGTATGCGAGTCAAATAATGATGACAGACTTTCCCTTTTATCAAACGGCGTGGCTATTCTACTTAGCAGCAGGGTTGCTGCTTATGCTGGTGGTGTGGGCCCTTTTCAGAAAAACCAATTTTTGGCTTAAAGCCTTACTTCTTACCATAGTAGCCGCCTGCACTTTCACACCGATTCAGCTACAAAACGAAGCGGAAACTTGGGCTCCTGCACTTGTTGTCGCAGTGTTTGAATTGGAGCAATCATTAAACGAGAGCGACAGCACCGAAGGCGTCTGGCGAGGTGTTACACCTGTTATTCGAATTTGGGTGGGCCTGGCACTACTAAGCATCCTGGCACGTTTGACATACACTCGATGGATTGCTGGTATCAATAAGCCTTTTGAAACCGAAGCACGTAATGAAGAAATATGAGTGACTATATATTCTTATTAGTAGCTACGATTTTCGTCAATAATTTTGTTTTGGTCAAATTCTTAGGCTTATGTCCATTTATGGGCGTTTCAAGTAAAGTTGATACCGCCCTTGGCATGTCAGCAGCCACAACTTTTGTTTTAACTCTTGCCTCTGGGACAAGTTTCATTGTTAATGAATTCATACTAGAGCCCTTAAAAATAGAATATTTGAGAACCATTAGTTTCATTTTGGTTATTGCCGTTGTGGTTCAATTTACCGAAATGGTTATTCACAAAACCAGTCCACTACTTTATCAATTGCTGGGTATTTTTCTGCCCCTTATCACGACCAACTGTGCTGTTCTTGGAGTTGCACTTTTGAATATTCAAGAAGCTCATAGCTTTGTCGAATCTTTACTCTATGGTTTTGGTGCCGCCATTGGTTTTTCATTAGCATTAGTTTTGTTTGCGGGTATTCGTGAACGCCTTGAAACTTCTGATATACCTGTTGCTTTCCAAGGCTCTTCTATTGCATTGATTACTGCTGGTTTAATGTCCATGGCGTTTATGGGCTTTTCTGGATTGGTTTGAACCTATGTCAATCGTTCTTGCTCTTTTTGTCGTATGCATTATTGCTCTTATTTTTGGTGGTATTTTAGGCTGGGCAGCGATCCGGTACAAAGTTGAAGGGGATCCTCTGGTTGATAAAATCAATCAGGTACTACCACAAACACAATGTGGTCAATGCGGTTATCCAGGTTGCAAGCCTTATGCTGAAGCGATTGCTAATGGCGATGAAATCAATAAATGCCCACCCGGTGGCGACGATGGAGTTAGAACCTTGGCAGATTTACTCGGCCGAGATTACAAACCTTTAGATGCCTCTCATGGTGAAGAAGGCCCTAAAACCGTTGCTTACATTCGAGAAGATGAGTGCATAGGTTGTACCAAATGTATACAAGCATGTCCTGTAGATGCTATTTTAGGCGCTCCTAAACTCATGCACACCGTAATTGTTGATGAGTGCACAGGATGTGATCTTTGCGTCGAGCCTTGCCCTGTGGATTGCATCGATATGTTACCACTTAAAACAGCTACGGATAATTGGGTTTGGCCTAGCCCTCAAGAGATAATTCCTGTAAAAATGATTTCGGACTAAGGAGCATGACATGTCTGAGAATCAACAATCAGAAGCAACAGAGTTACCACAAAATAACCTGACGTCACCGCCTAAAAATGTTTTCGAAAAAAAAGCGCAGTGGACGTTTCCAGGTGGTATTCACCCCGATGATAAGAAAAACATATCTAACCAAAACGCTATTCAAATCATGGCATGTCCAGAAACTTTGTACATCCCCATTACTAATTATAAAGGCCATCCCGCCGTTACAGACGTCAAGCCTGGGGACTTAGTGAAACACGGTGCAAGCCTTGTCACTAGTATTGATACTCCTAGCTCTCGCGTTTGCTCTCCCGTGGATGGACTGGTTGTCAGTATTGAAAAGCGTAACACGCTCCATCCCTCACAATTACCCACCCCCACTATTGTGTTGAAGACAGATGAATCTTCGTCCCATTTTAAGAAACCGTCAGCTGAAAAAAACCTATCAGACTTAAAAAATGCTGAAATCCTTGAAATCATACGCCAAGCAGGTATTGCTGGTTTGGGGGGCGCTGCTTTTCCAACACATGCCAAAGTCGATGTCGCCACCCCGATTAAAATGCTTATCATCAATGGTATTGAATGCGAACCTTACATCAGTTGCGACGACCGCTTGATGCGTGAACGCGCTGATGAAATTCTAGTTGGCATACAAATTATTGAACGCCTCGTTCAACCAGAGCGCATTGTATTTGCCATTGAAGATAACAAGCCTGAAGCCGTAAAAAACGTCGAAGAAGCGATTATTGCAGCCAAAATAGATACGGTTAAAATAGCGGTGGTTCCCACTAAATACCCATCCGGTGGAGAGAAACAACTCATCCAAATTCTAACGGGACAGGAAGTTCCAGCCCAAACTTTACCTTCCAAATTGGGCATACTTATGCACAATGTGGGTACTTGTTATGCTTTAAAACGCGCACTATTGCATGGAGAACCTTCTATCTCGCGCGTGGTTACAGTCACTGGCGAAGCCGTTAGCCATCCGGGTAATTACGAATGTCTTATTGGTACGCCTATTGATTTTATTTTAGAACAAGCCGGTATTGATCAAAACAAGCTCTCGCAGGTAATTATTGGCGGCCCCATGATGGGCATCGCCATTGCGAATTTAGACGTTGGTATCGATAACAGTGTAAATTGCATCATCGCGGCTACACGCTCAGAGATCTTTCATACAGATCAACATGCTCCCTGTATTCGCTGCGGTCAGTGTGCGGATGTATGTCCAGCTTCATTGTTACCTCAGCAGCTTTTTTGGTATGCCAATGCGAAAAACTTAGTTAAACTCGACGAATATCATTTGGATGATTGCATTGAGTGTGGTGCATGTGCCTATGTTTGCCCTAGCCAAATTCCTTTGGTGCACTACTATCGTTTTGGTAAATCACTTAAACAACAAAAAAACCAAGAGTTCGAAAAATCTGAACACGCCAAACAACGATTTGAGTTTCGCCAAGAGCGCTTAGAGCGTGAGAAAATAGAACGTGCGCAAAGACACAAGAAAGCTGCTGAAGAACGCCAAAAGCGTGCTACCACCAATACTGGTGACGACAAAAAACAGGCGATTATGGAAGCATTAGCTCGCGTCAAAGCCAAGCAAGCTTCATCAGCGCCTAAGGATCAAAAAACAGAATGAAAGTTTTAAATGTTTCCTCCCCTCATTTAAATCAAGCTCGATCATTGCCTATGCTAATGCTATGGGTGGTTATTGCAGGGGTCCCTGGCATGCTGACAATGATGTATTATTTTGGTTGGGGAGTGTTGATCAACGTTATCATTGCATGCAGTTTCGCTTTATTGACAGAAGTAGCCATCCTCAAATGGCGGCAAAAACCCATTCGGCGCATAATCACTGATAATACCGCTTTAGTCACAGCCTTCTTATATGCTTTATGTTTACCCGCGCTACTACCATGGTGGGCTACAGCATTAGGTATTATTTTCGCCATTGCTGTGGTTAAACAACTTTATGGTGGCGTGGGCAATAATATTTTCAACCCAGCGATGGCGGGTTACGTTTTGTTATTAGTTTCGTTTCCCGTCGCCATGACAACACACTGGGTACTACCAACCGGTTTAGTGGAATCTCCTCCCAGCTTTATGGCTGCTTTATCAGTCATTTTCACTGGCGCTTTTCCCGATGGTGCAAAAGTCAACGATCTTGTCAATACACTCGACGCTGTAACGGGAGCCACACCGTTAGACAGTGTAAAAACGGCTTTGACCCAAAATTTCCTGATCGAGGAGGTGATGGAAGCCCCAGTATTTGGACAACATGGTGGGTTAGGTTGGGAGTGGATAAACTTTACTTTTTTTCTGGGTGGTTTATTGATGATTTTTCTTAAGGTGTGTGACTGGCGCATTCCCTTGGCGATGATCATTGCCCTTTTCATTGTATCTTCGCTTTTCTACACCATCGACAGCCAAAACTACGCGCATCCTATGTTCAATATTGTAACAGGAGGCACCATGCTTGGCGCTTTTTTCATAGCAACCGATCCTGTTACCGCAAGTACAACACCCAAAGGTCGTTGGATTTATGGGGCAATGATAGGCATATTAATTTATATTATTCGTACTTGGAGCAGTTATCCTGACGGTGTTGCATTTGCTGTTTTATTAATGAATATGACAGTACCCACTCTCGATCATTACACCAAACCAAGAACCTACGGCCATACGGCACAGGGTGCTTGAGGGTAATATGCTATTATTTCACTCCATTCGCAATAATTCACTAACTCTGTTTATTTTTGCTCTTATTTCGACGGGCGCTATCGCCCTTACTCACTGGTTAACCCAAGACAAGATTGAATCTGAAAAACAAGCCGCAGTAGGCCGCATGATAGCACAGGTCGTTACCTCAAAAACGCTCAGTAGCGATGTCTATCATGATTGTATTTTGGTGACTGATGCAGAATATTTGGGCACAAACTCACCCATGAAGATTTTTCGAGTACGCGAAGACAGCCAAGATCTTGCCGCTGTTATCACGGCAATTGCACCCAACGGCTATTCAGGCACGATAGAATTCGTCATTGGTATTGGTAAAACCGATAATACTATTACAGGTGTTCGCGTCATTGCTCACAACGAAACACCCGGACTTGGTGATAAAATTGAGTCCACTAAAAGTGCTTGGATTCACCAATTTACAGGCAAATCGCTTGATAACCCCAAACTCGAAAGTTGGGCAGTCAAAAAGGATGGCGGGGACTTTGACGCATTAACCGGAGCAACCATTACTCCGCGAGCTCTGATTGATGCAGTAGCAAAAACTCAACAGTATTTTCAGCAACATAAAGCTTCCATCTTCTCCTCTCCTTCAAATTGTGAGGAAAAAAATGACTAATTTTAAATCCATTGATTTTTATAAAATATCCCGCGAAGGCTTATGGAAAAATAATGCCGCATTGGTGCAATTATTAGGTTTATGTCCTTTGCTTGCCGTAACAGGCACCTTTATTAATGGCCTAGGATTAGGCATAGCAACTACGCTTGTTTTAATTGGTTCCAACGTGTCGGTTTCTTTAATTCGTCATTTTATTCCAAAAGAAATTCGTATCCCTATTTTTGTTATGCTCATCGCTTCTTTCGTAACGAATGTCCAACTCTTCATGAATGCCTTTACTTTTGAACTTTATCAAACTTTAGGCATTTTTATTCCGTTGATTGTTACAAATTGCATGATCATTGGCCGCGCAGAGGCTTTTGCCTCAAAAAACTCCCCGCCTGCTGCAGCTTTTGATGGTTTAATGCAAGGTCTTGGGTTTTCACTAGTACTAATGGTCTTGGGGGGACTGCGCGAAATCTTAGGTCAGGGAACATTATTTTCCGGTGCAGAATTATTGTTAGGTGATTGGGCAAGCCAACTAACACTACAAGTTTTTACCTCTGAAAACCCGTTACTCATCGCTGTATTACCTCCTGGAGCATTTTTTGGTTTGGGCATTTTAATTGCCATAAAAAATCGCCTCGACCAAAAGAGCCAAACCAAAGAAACGCAAGAAGCTCTGGATATTGCCTTCGAAAAATTACAAAAGTCTTAGCAATAAAGCGCGTTTGCTGTAAGCTGTGCGCTCTCATGTAAGTGGAAGAGTTTGCCTGAACGATGAACAAAACCATTCGAACTGAAATCTTTGAGCGATTCAAAGCCAACAACCCAAAACCGACTACAGAATTGGAATTTGCCAATGCTTTTGAACTGTTAATTGCCGTTATTTTGTCAGCACAAGCAACCGATGTCAGTGTCAACAAAGCCACAGCTAAACTGTTTCCTGTGGCGAATACTCCTGAAACTCTGTTACGCTTAGGCGAAGAAAAACTGAGAAGTTACATAAAAACCATTGGCTTGTTTAACAGTAAGGCGAAAAATATTATTTTGACCTGTGAAATACTGATCAAGTTGCATCAGTCGCAAGTTCCTGAAGATCGCAAAGCTTTAGAAGCTTTACCCGGTGTTGGCAGGAAAACAGCAAATGTGGTGTTAAATACAGCTTTCTGTTGGCCTACCATGGCCGTTGATACTCATATTTATCGAGTCTCAAATCGCACAAAAATCGCTCCGGGCAAAAATGTACGTGAGGTCGAAGATCGATTGCTGCGTGTTATTCCTAAAGAGTATTTATTAGATGCACACCATTGGTTAATTTTACACGGCCGTTATACCTGCACAGCGAGAAAACCTAAATGCGCGAATTGTATCATTTACGATCTTTGTGAATTCAAAGAAAAAGAGGAGGCATAAAACATGTTTAGCTCAAATCGAGATGATATTCGCAAAGCTTACAGTGAAGCATGGTCAAAGGCACAAAAAAAACAGCCTTTAACACCATTGGAAATGCAAATTGCTGACGTCATCCAATGGCACCCAGAGTATCAAAGTATGATGAATGAATCAGCATTACAAAAAGAGTACTTACCAGGATTTGGTGAAACCAATCCCTTTCTACATATGGGGCTACATATGGGTATTCGTGAGCAAATCGCGACAGATCGTCCTCAAGGTATTAAAAAATTATTTCAAAAAGCACTGCCGCATTTCATTTCCTCGCATGAAGCCGAACATTTTTTCATGGAAATACTGGGAGAGGTAATGTGGGAGAGTCAAAAATCTCAACAAGCCCCCAGCGACGAAGCTTATCTCAAAAAAATTAAAAAGGCGTTAAAAAAAGCAGGTATCAATTAACCTAGATTTATGTTTGCTCACTTATACAAAACACCAATTACATCATATTATTAAGCTTGACTTAGATTCCTAAACCCACGATTTAAGGAGTTAAATGATGCGTATATTACACACAATGATTCGTGTTGGTCATTTAGATCGTTCGATTGATTTTTACACTAAAGTGCTTGGCATGAAGCTTTTGAGAAAAAGTGATAATGAGGCTTATCGTTATACCCTAGCTTTTGTGGGTTACGGCGACGAAGATACGCAACCGGTTTTGGAACTAACGTTTAATTGGGACACCCATCATTACGACTTGGGAAATGGGTTTGGACATATAGCCATAGGGTGCGATGACATTTACGCGACATGCGATAAAATCGTTGCAAAAGGTGGAACTATTACTCGTGACCCTGGGCCTGTCAAAGGCGGAAAAACCTTGATTGCGTTTGTGAAAGATCCAGATGGCTACGCTATAGAATTAATTCAAAAATCTTAGTTCAAATACTGAGGGGCTGATAGTCTTTAAGTCCCTACACTAATAACCAGTCAGGGTTTTGCTGCTAAGCAACAAAAAAGCTACTCTCTGAAAGCATTGATAAATTTTAGCTAAAATCACAATTTGCGTAAGAAGTAAACAAGTATTATCCATATATTTCATCTACCAATAAACTTATCCGACCTCTAAAAAAATAGTTATTTCAAAGAGATAATAGCTATTACTATTTTTTATGTTTGTGCTCACCACAAAATATTTAAAATAAACCTATTGGCTTATTTTAACCTCATCAAATAATAACTTTAGTTACATAATTTTACCTGCTCATGTAAGTTGCTGAAGTGCTTTATATATTTTGAGCACATCACTGATAAAAATGAATATACATAAAAATTAATGCACGCCTTGCACCCAAATGACAGGCGATGCATAAAAAAATAGAGGACAAACCATTGAATACAATTTTAAAAAGCGCACTTGCTTCTGCGACGTTGCTTGCGTCACAAGGTGCATTAGCTAACGAAATATCAACACATTCTCTTGATTCACTTGTCGAGGCGTTTGAGGAGAACCCTTTCGATTTCCAACAAAATACTCTGCTGCCAATTGACGACAGCCTTTCTTCAAGAATTGTTGGAGGAGCACCCGCTGTAGAAGATGAGCATCCATGGATGACCTTTATTCTTTCTACTGATGAAGATACAGGAAATCGTTTTGCTTGCGGCGGTAGCTTAATTGCCGATCGCTGGATCTTATCAGCAGCACATTGTATTGGCGACACTGATAGCGCAGTCGTTGTTATCGGACGTTTCGATCTGACCACGGCTGAAGGTGCCGTTTTCGATGTCGTTAATCGAGTTGCACACCCAGATTATACTTCTGTAGCAAACGGTGACGATATTGCTTTGTATGAGCTTGCTGAACCAGTTCCGGCTGCTATCACCAATGAGTACGCACAATTGTCAACACCTGCTTTGGACGCTACTTTTGCTGCACCAGACGATCTTTTAACCGTTATTGGCTGGGGAACAACATCTGAAGGTGGAGACTCTTCCGATACATTATTACAAGTTGATGTGCCTGTACTTTCCGAGGCAGCTTGCCGTTCTGCTCAAAACACTGAAGCTTTTATAGAACTATTTGGTGATGCTTTCGTCGACTTCTTTGGTGATGAAGCTGATGATGCTACATTCGGTGATATTTACCCCATCGATTATACACAACAAATTTGTGCTGGTTTTGACCAAGGTGGTCGCGACTCATGTCAAGGTGACAGTGGAGGTCCTCTATTCTTCAACACTAATGGACAGGAGTATGTTGCTGGAATCGTGAGTTACGGTCTAGGGTGTGCTCGTGAAAACTTGCCTGGTGTCTACACGCGTGTTTCAGCCTACTTAGACTGGATTGATGAAAACATGCAAGCTGGTATCGAACCAATCAACTTTAGCATCACAGGTGCTTCAGCAGCGACACGTAGTTGGTCTGAAACTTGGGAAGTAGATGTTGAAGAAGGCGCATCAGCATTGAATGTAACCATTGCTGGTAGCAATGGCGATGCTGACCTTTATGTTATTTACGAAAATGAGCCTACAACTACCGTTTCACGAGCGACAGATACTGCAACAACCTGTGTTCCTTATCGTTCCGGAAGCAATGAATCATGCTCCATTACCTCTCCTGCAGCAGGCACATGGTTTATCCGAATCTACGGCTATGAAGCGTTTACTGGTGTTACTGTTGATGTAACAGTGAACTAATCTTCTCAACGCCTAATGAGCCATTAAGATATTTATCGAGGATCTTAATGGCCCCTAAAAAAACTTTTCGCACTATTTACATCACTTTTCAAACAACGTTAAGAATCATACACATTCTAATTCGTGTAATAATCATTCAGATAATACAAGTGGTTTTATCATAAACCAAACCGTACTTTTTAATTTTATTGGAAAGTTTTTCATCCTATTATTGCTTATTATTTTATCAAACGTGAAATAATTGTAAAAAAATATCGACAGACAAAAAAAATTTCTTTAGATTGGTTTCACCTAAACTTTTTCATTATCAATATAAATATAAAACCTTGATGAAGTATTAGGCAAAATTTTTTTTTTATTGAAGGGGAAAATATGTCATTAGTAAATCAAAAAATAAAAATTTTGACTGCTTTGAGCAGTTTAATTTTAGTTTCGGCTTGTAATAATGAAGAAAGCGATCAAGCTGAGTTAATAGCAAATAATCAAAATGAAGTCGTCAGCACTCCTACGCTAGAGTCATCGAGTAATACAAAAACGGTTTTTTTATCAAGCGATGAATCCAAACAATTTTTAGATGCTTACAACAACGGCAGTGCTATTTCGTACCAACCAACGACAAAAATTGTAAATGGTAATGATGCTGATGAAGGCGAGTATCCTTGGATGGCATGGTTGTTCATAACAACTCAAGCTGAAGTTGACAGAGCAGAAGCAGAAGGCACAGGCTTTAGCGGTTCAAGTTGTGGTGGAAGCATCCTCAATGCTAATTGGATCTTAACAGCAGCACACTGTGCCGATGAACCGGACCAAACAGTAATTTTTGTGATCACTGGCAGCCGCGATAACACCTCAGCTGACAGAAGTGTTTTTATGGTTGAGCGTCGTATCAATCATGAAAACTATAGTTCGCGATCACTTGTCAATGATATTGCTCTATACCAACTCGAGCAAAGTATTCCTACAACGGTGGTATCTCAATATGCACAAATACCTACCGAAGCATTAACTGACGTTTTCGCAGCACCAGGAGATGATTTAACCGCAGTCGGTTGGGGCCGAACGTCACGCACCGAACAGATTACACCTGACATTTTGCAAGAAACTCTTCTTACTGTTAATACAGAAGCAGAATGCCAAAGCGTATTTGGTGTGGGTACTATTGATTATGACGACCAAATTTGTGCACAATCTTTTAACTCGAATATTTGTAGTGGAGACAGCGGTGGCCCCTTATTATTCGAAACCGGCGGTCAACAATTTGTTACTGGCATTTCCAGTTTTGTCCGTGTCAATAATACAACTGGTGAAGTTTGCTTAGCCAACACACCAGGCGCATTTACTCGAGTTACTGCGTATATTAATTGGATCAACGCGAATATGAATGATGGAGCTTCAAGCTTTACAGTATCCGATGTCGCTGCCACGGCAAACTCCTGGTCTCAAACCTTCGAAGTTGATGTTGCTGCAGGCGCTTCAGAGCTCAACGTATCTATCTCAGGTGGTACTGGTGATGCCGACTTATATGTTGCTTTCAATGCTCAACCGACTACCACGGTAAATACACCAACAAATACATCAACTTTGTGTGTGCCTTATCAAAATGGTAATAACGAATCTTGCACTATTGCATCACCAGCAGCAGGAACTTGGTTTATTCGACTCCGTGCTTTCTCTACATTTTCCGGTGTAGATATCGACGTTTCTGTTGAATAAAGACTAATACTGTCGAGTTTGGAGCTTTTCAATTGAGAGGCTCCAAATTCCACGCTTAGTTTTATTATTCTCTTTTTAATTGCAATATCACTCTTCGATTCATCGCCCTACCTTTATCCGTTCTGTTAGAAGCAACCGGCTTACGTTCACCATGACTAAATATTTTGACTTTTTCTGTTGCTACACCCGCATCTACTAAAAAGTTTTTAACAGTATTAGCCCGTCTTTCCCCTAATTTTTTATTATACCAACGTCCTCCCCGACTATCCGTATGACCATAAATAATGGCAATTTTTAGTTCGGGTGAAGCTTGCAAATAGGTTGTAATTTTTTGCATTCTAGCCAATGCTTTTTTATTAAGGTCATGCTTATCAAAGTCAAAATGTAATACGCTATTGGCTATATCCTCAAAGCTGTAAGGCAACAAATCTGAAACACAATTTTGAAAAGCTTTGTAAGCACTAAGAAAGTTAACAGAGGAAACACCGACGGCCACTTGATCTTTTCCATCCATCCATCCTTTATGATAAAAGGTTGGAAACATACCCTGTTCCAATTCACCCAATATACGCCAAGCTCGTTGCTCTTTAACATGAATAGGCGTACGCCCAAAGGTTGAAAACAGTTTACCAAGATCTTTACTAGGAATACCTGAACGCCAAGCGGGTGCTTGTGAGCGCAACTCCACAACACCTTCCTCTCTAGGTAACTCTCTTCGAACATTCATTTCAAATTTTAAATTTTGTAGGCGATTAGCTTCACTGGTAAAAATGGCCCGCCCATACATAGGAATATCGTGTTCTAAGCGACATAACACGGAATTTCCAATCAATTTCCAACGAGACTGGGCCACATCCGCTTCGTAGTAACGATAATCAGCCTGAACCGACGCAATTGATACACAGAAAAGGCTAAAAAGCAGTAATGCATTGATGTCATTCGATAAAATTTTCAATATAAGACCATCAGTATCTAATAATCATTAAAGAGAAGAATTATTGATTCGACCAACTAATGAATCGTCACTGCAAGGAATTTCTTTAGGTATTGACTCGAATTTCCTACGTAATTAACCGATAATGTGCCATCTTCAAAAAAACTAAGGTGAAAAACTTGGAAATAACGATCACACGACCTGATGATTGGCATTTGCACTTACGTGATGGCGATAAATTGCAAAGAACAGTAAACGATGCCGCTCAGCGGTTTCATAGGGCTATCGTCATGCCTAATTTGAATCCTCCTGTGATAACTTGTGATATGGCCAATAAATACAGGGAACGTATCCTTGCTTATTTACCTAGTGGATATCACTTTAAGCCATTGATGCCCTTGTATTTAACCGATAACACCCCCCTCGAAGAAGTCAGAAAAGCAGCGAGTATCGAGCATATTCCCGGTTTTAAATTATATCCAAGTGGGGCAACAACTAACTCCGATGCTGGCGTTACTGCTATTGCAAAATGCTACGATAAATTTGCTCTTATGGAGGAGGTCGGGCTCGTACTGTTAATTCATGGTGAAGCGACTCACAAAAGTATTGATGTTTTTGATCGTGAAAAGGCATTTATCGACAACACACTTGAAAAAATTGTCAAGCAATTTCCTCGCTTGCGTGTAGTTTTTGAGCATATCACTACCGCAGATGCTGTTGATTTTGTGCGCTCTAACCAGCAAATGGGAGCCACCATAACTCCTCAGCATCTTTTGTTTAATCGCAATGCTATTCTTGTCGGTGGTATTAAACCTCACTATTACTGCTTACCGGTTTTGAAAAGAGAAACCCATCGTTTGGCATTAGTTGAGGCAGCTACGAGTGGTAACCGTCAATTTTTTCTGGGTACCGATAGTGCGCCACACGCGGTTGGCGATAAAGAAAATGCATGTGGCTGTGCGGGTATTTATTCATCGCACATAGGAATAGAAATTTATGCAGAGATTTTTGATAAAGCCAACGCATTGGATCAATTAGAAGCTTTTGCTAGCTTCAATGGCCCCGACTTTTACCAACTACCTCGCAATCAAACACAGATAACGTTAATCAAGCAACCTCACAAAGTGCCAGCTACCCTAGATTTTGGTCAGCGAAAAGTCTCGCCTTTATATGCTGATTCTGAGGTACAATGGCGCCTTCTCTAATGCAAAGTGAATTCTCTGACCCTCAAAAAACTAACCATAATTAAGATGCCCATTGTCCCATTTATTTGTTTAGTGAATAAGCTCATATGATAAAACTTAATCAACGTTTTCGTTCATTCTTTCCGGTAATCATTGACGTAGAAACCGGTGGTTTTGATGCATCCACGGATGCATTACTTGAAGTAGCCGCGGTATCTCTTCGTTACCAAGGTGATGAGCTTTGTATTGATGAGTCTTTCAGTGCTCATATAGACCCCTTTGAAGGAGCGAATATCGAACAATCAGCACTGGAGTTTACGGGCATTGATCCAACTCATCCTTTTCGCAACGCCCAACCAGAAAAAGAAAGTCTTAATGAAATGTTCCGCTTCATCCGTAAAGGCCAAAAAAATGCAGCCTGTCAACGTTCAGTATTAGTAGGACATAATGCATGGTTTGATTTAAGCTTTATTAATGCAGCTATTTCACGTAACAAGATCAAACGATCGCCTTTGCATTCTTTTACAACCTTTGATACTGCTGCTTTATCGGCTCTCGCACTAGGCGAAACGGTTTTAGCAAAATGTTGTCAAACAGCTAACATTGAATTTAGCAACTCAGAAGCACATTCTGCAATTTATGATGCCAAAAAAACAGCGGAGTTATTTTGTTATATTGTCAATCGATGGGAAAAACTACTTGCCAAAAGTGAAATGGAAGTTCCTTGGAATTTAACTGACTAAGATCAAGCTGCAAAAATTACCAAGTGATCAGCTTTAATACCAAAACCTACGCTGTCCCCGATAGTATAATCTTGGTGACTTGGAAATAAGGCTTGGAAAGACAAGTTATCGCCAAATTTCAGTTGATACAGCGTGACAGCACCTTTAAATGACTTATCAATCACTTCTGCTTTTAACCTACTATCTGGAATATTAATAACATCATCTGGCCTTAATAAAAACTTGATAGTGCTACCTGTTGGCTCAGCCAAAGTCATTGCACTGCAAATATGACCTAATGGCGAGTCTATACAGTTAGATGAAATAACTTTTGCATCAAGAATTTGTCCTTCACCAATAAAGTCAGCTACAGTCAAACTAGTGGGTTTATGGTATAAGTTAAAGGGTGTATCCCACTGTAATAGGTTGCCTCGTTCCATGACACCAACATAATCCGCCATGGCAAAGGCTTCCTCTTGATCGTGTGTAACCATTAAAAAGGCCGTTCCGTTTAACTTTAAAATATTTTTAACTTGCTGATTAAGATGTTTACGTAGGTTAGCGTCTAAATTTGAGAAAGGTTCATCTAGTAAAATCAAATCTGGCTTTGGTGCCATCGCCCTCGCAAGAGCAATTCTATGTTGTTGGCCACCTGAAATCTCATGCGGATATTTTTCTGCCACATCGGATAATTCAACAAGAGCTAACATATCATGGACAATCTGTTGCTTTTCTTGTTTTGTGTATTTCATCAAACCAAACGCGATGTTGTCCGCATTAGTTAAATGCGGAAATAATGCATAGTCTTGAAAGACCATACCAATTTTTCGTGCCTCTGGTGGTTGCATCTTGCTAGGTGTGGACATGACAGAGTTTCTTAAGGTAATTTGACCGCTCGTAATGGCTTCAAACCCTGCAATTGAGCGTAAGATAGTTGTTTTACCGCACCCAGAAGGTCCAAGTAGACATGTCCCTTGCCCAATATCGATAGAAAATGAAACGTTTTTCACAACATTTTTTTTGTCATAAGCGCAACTCATATTTTCAATATGCAATAAAGACATAAATCTTGTATCTCAATAAATTCTTAGTACTTTTCGGCATAAAATAACTTGAATCATCAATAGTTTTCATGGCACTTATCATTTGCATGATCCATTTCAAACGCTCATGTTTACATTCAAGGGATTCTATAGTTGAGAAATCAACAAAAAATTAATGTAAAGAAGTGAGTTATTGCTTATTCTTTTACACGAACTGTTTGGTCATTGAGCCACATTGAACGGACTTAAGAAAAGTTAAGCAGATAGAGAGTTGTAAGACCAACTCTCTAAATGACTCGACAAAGCGATTCGGAGGCTAAGCAAAGTTAGTTTGCCCAAACTCCCAGTTGACTAGAGCCCAAAAAGCTTCTAAGTATTTTGGACGTGCATTGCGGTAGTCAATGTAGTAAGCGTGCTCCCATAAATCTACAGTAATAATTGGTGTTAGGCCATCTGTAATAGGAGTGGCTGCATTACTGGTGTTGACAATTTCTAACTCTCCAGCTGAGTTTTTCACGAGCCATGTCCAACTGGAGCCAAAATTGTTAACCGCTCTATCACTAAATTCGGTTTTGAAGGCATCAAATGAACCCCATTTTGAAGCAATCGCGTCCGCTAAAGCTCCTGTTGGCTCTCCTCCACCATTAGGATTCAAACTATTCCAATAGAATGTATGATTCCAAATTTGTGCTGCATTATTGAAAATACCACCTTCAGAGTTTTTAATAATGTCTTCTAAACTTTTGCCGGCAAAATCAGTTCCCTCGATCAAACCGTTAAGTTTTGTTACATAAGTTTGATGATGTTTGCCATAATGATACTCCAAAGTTTCTTCTGAAATATGTGGAGCGAGCGCATTTTTTTGGTAAGGAAGAGCCGGAAGTTCGATAGCCATTGTAGGTGTTCCTCTGCATATAATTATGAGGTGTTGGATAAACGCGAACAAATAATGTTCATGCCTTTTGTTTATTTAACGTCAAAATAATTGGGTCAGATTCATTGATTTCAAGCGTAAATAAAAATTTTTAGCTATAAACAATAAGTTGTTTATAGCTAAAAATTTTGTGGTTTTTTACACCACATTATGAGTGGCCGTCTATTTGTAAACACGTTAAAATAAGATACTAATTTGAGATATGCATTATTCCGACAATCATGCGGGTCTCATGCCGTTTTAACCTAGCAGAAAATAGCGAGGCTTTTGCAATCAATGGAAACCGTTGACAAAATCAAAGAGCAAATAGAAACCAATCCGATTTTACTCTACATGAAAGGTTCACCCAAATTACCCATGTGCGGCTTTTCCTCACAGGCCTCTCAAGCCCTCATGAGTTGCGGTAAAGAGTTTGCCTACGTCGACATCTTACAAAATCCAGATATTCGCGCTGAGTTACCCAAATATGCAAACTGGCCAACATTTCCTCAACTTTGGGTGAATGGAGAATTAATAGGCGGCTGTGATATTGTGATTGAGATGTTTCAAAAAGGCGAACTCAAAACACTTATCGATGAGGTTGATTTAGAGCAAAAATAAAGCGAGATTAAATTTTTGCTTTTCTAAGCCGGAAAATCGCTTTTTCCGGCACTGCTCTTACTATTTTATAAAGATTTTAATTTATAAAGATTTTAATTTATAAAGATTTTAAGCTTCATCTATACCGCCAGTAGCTGTTTGCAGATAATTCTGTAAGCCTAGCTGACTAATGAGGTTAAGTTGAGTCTCAATCCAATCAATATGCTCTTCCTCACTTTCGAGAATTTTTTCGAAAATTTCGCGGCTCACATAATCTTTCGTATTTTCACAATACTCTATAGCTGTGACTAAATCTTTCCTGGCATCCATCTCGTGATTCAGGTCGCTTTCCATAATTTCTTTTACGTTTTCGCCAATATGTAGCTTTCCTAAATCTTGGAAATTTGGGATTCCTTCTAAGAAGAGGATGCGCTCTGTAATAGTATCCGCATGGCGCATTTCATCAATACTTTCGTGATAAACCTTATCACCCAGTTCACGATAACCCCAATCTTTGAGCATTCTTGCATGTAAAAAGTATTGGTTAATGGCTACAAGTTCGTTACCAAGCACTGTGTTGAGGTGAGCTATGACTTTTGGATCGCCTTTCATCGTTTCTTCTCCAAAGCTGATTTTTCCAAGTACTGTAGTATCCAGTTATTGAAAAGTCGAGCAAAATTGGCGCTCTGAAACGAAATTTTACGAATATGGCAAATTTTTAGCTACTTTAGCTAAGTGATTGAGATTTAATGGGAATAGGATGTTTACTGCAAATGATTTTTACTCTATTTACTATTTAATATCACTTATTTGAATGATAACAAATATCACGAGTTAGTCGATGCTGGAGCCGCGACAACGGGACGCCAAACTTCGACACAAGGCCCAGCAAAAACAGAGGTTGTCTCCGTTGTTGTTAAACATTCTTTAAGCAGACGCTTAGCAGTCAAACCACACTTTCCACATTGTGAAGACACTCCGAGCTGTTTGTTGAGATCTCTCATGCTAGACGCTCCGTCCTTGACCGCTTGCTTAACTTGCTTATCAGTTATTCCCATACACAAACAGACATACATTAAAAAAACTCCTAGTACTAACTAACTCGTAGGGTCAATCCTAGTGATAATGAGAATGATTGTCAATTCTAATTTTATAAAAATATGAATACGATGCATTATCACTTACATCTTATTTATCGTAACAACTTAATGAAAAGTTAAAAGTGAACTATCAGACAAACCATAAGCTTGTTTGCAGATGTTAATAGAATGAGATTTTTAGAGTGAGTCAGTGCGTCTCAGGATACATTAACCAGGGTGTGACAGTGGTTTTAGAGAGCTTCCTTAACCTACTAGGGTGAAGAAAAGGTTTCCTATCAATACGTTGTAAAGTGAACTCCTTATACGTATGATTAGCGAGCCGATTTTGATTAACTAAAGTCCAACCTTTTAGTCAGTACGTAACCTGGTTTAAAAATACAACGCTTTACCAAACAAAGCGGTTCCATTACTTGAGCTTCAAATGATGAGTTTTTTGATAAACTCATTGGAAGTACAAGGTTTTTCAAAGTTCTATTTACAATGTGGAGAAAACCATGAGTGTTTTAGTTGGAAGAGAAGCTCCTGATTTTACTGCTGCAGCGGTACTTGGCAGCGGTGAAATTGTTGATACTTTTAACCTAAAAGAAACGATTAAAGGCAAGCCAGCCGTTATCTTCTTCTATCCTTTGGATTTCACTTTTGTTTGTCCATCTGAGCTTATCGCTTTTGATCATCGTTTAAGTGAATTCAAAGAACGTGGTGTAGAAGTTATCGGTGTTTCCATTGATTCACAATTCACTCACAACGCTTGGAGAAATACTGATGTGAACCAAGGCGGCATTGGCCAAGTTGGTTATACGTTAGTGGCTGACGTTAAGCATGATATTTGCCAAGCTTACGATGTTGAACATGTAACTGATGGAGTAGCACTTCGCGCCTCATTCTTGATTGATAAGGAAGGCTTGGTGAGACACCAGGTTGTTAACGATCTACCTCTTGGTAGAAATGTTGATGAAATGCTTCGTATGGTCGATGCGCTTCAATTCCATGAAAAGCACGGAGAAGTTTGTCCTGCTGGCTGGAATAAAGGCAAAAAAGGTATGACAGCGACACCTGAAGGTGTTGCAGCTTACTTGTCAGAAGAGTCTTCAAATCTATAAATTAAGCTAAAGCGTTAGGCTGACCAGAAAAAAATACTGTTCAGCCTAATCTTAATTTTTATTAACTTGAATTATGTAAGGGCATAAATGCCAGGAGCATTTCGCCAGTACCCTTTGTAGTCCAAACCAAATCCAAAAACAAACTTATCTTCAATTTCAAAAGCACAATAATCTGCTTTGAAATTAGGGCTGACTTTTCTTGCGTGTTGTTTATCCAATAATACCGCTGTTTTGACTTCTTTTGCTTCGGCTTGTTGACAATATTCGATGATGCTTTTTAGTGTTGCTCCCTCATCCAAAATATCATCAACAATCAATACGGTTTTATTTTCCAATTTTAGATTTGGTTCCTGCTTCCAGCGCAATCGACCACCAGAAGTCGTATCACCATATCGCCCAACATGAACATAATCTTGCCGAAGTGGAAACTTAAGCTTTGTCATAAGTTGACCACAAAATACCAAACCACCATTCATTACACAAATCACGATCAGGTCTGAGCCCTGCAGATCTTTTGTAATTTCTTTACCAAGTCTGGATATACCTTCGAGTACTTGTGTTTCGCTCAACAAAACTTCCGATTTTTCAAAAACCTGCATCATTTGTTCGTGCATATTTACCCTCTATTCTCATGCAACGTGTTAGGTACACCTTAAGATTCAAATGGTATTTTATTAACAAAAATAAAAACAGAGAAATATAAGATTAGACAAGAATTTAGTGCAAAAACCACTCATTTCGTCTAATAGCAGCACAAAAAGTCATCAACTTAACGAGTTAGTAAGAATGTGATCTGAAATTAGCAATTTTCTGTCAAGATGTACTATGCTGATGTCATGCTCAGTCAAAAACGGGGATCGGGTTATGTCAGCAAAAATATATGATTTCCCAGTAAAGCCGAAGCTTATAGACAAAAAAATTGAAGAAATTGTGGATGATAAACTTGATCATCCTAACCCTAAAGTTTTAGCCATGTGGCGCAGAAGAGTTAAATCAATCCTTAAAAACTATCAAAGTGAACCCTTTCATTTCGCTGTTAATGTTCCCGCAGATGTTACCGATGAACAATTAGAACAAATCACACACTCGATTCAAATTACATTAACGCGTTATCAAAAAGCGATGAATCGTCAAAAATACCAAATATTAAATGAGCTTTGCTTACTCGAATGTCGACTTTGCGAATATGAACTCAATGAAGAAAATTCTACCTCTTCGTCATAAGCTTATAATGCACATCACTTCCACCTGTACGTGTTTATTTCTGCGCTAAAAATGATTAGATTTTTCAAATCATTTAACTTTACCAGGCTATTAACGCAAAGATTTTCAATTTAATTGGGATGCTTTGACATATTAGTATTTACTGACAGTAATTTTACGGTAAAGTAAATTCTTAAATTTATAAAGAAGC
>JBCCZV010000052.1:0-24701 GCA_039187085.1 Pseudomonadota bacterium | reverse complement strand
TGAATCAGCGTGAAGTCCACACTCATACCGAAAGTTTCTCTCACGCCCTGCGGGCTGCCCTTCGTGAAGACCCGGATGTGATTATGGTTGGAGAAATGCGAGACAAAGAAACAGTTGCTATGGGTTTAAGAGCAGCAATGACCGGACATTTAGTGCTAACTACCCTCCATACGAATGATGCCATTTCAAGTGTTTTACGTCTCAAAGATATGGGAGCAGAAAACTATATAACAGCGGCAACTTTGCAGGGGGTCATAGCTCAGCGCTTAGTAAAGCGCTTATGTGAATACTGTAAAGCACCTTATGTGATGACCGATGATGATAAAAAATGGATTGAAGTTCTATCATCATCAAAAATTGATGAAAAAAATTCTGTATTTTATCAAGGTGTGGGTTGTGCACACTGCCATCATACAGGCTTTCAAGGTCGAATAGGGGTATATGAACTTTTAATTATTGATGAAGCGATGGTTATCGCTTTAAAAAATAATCAATATAACGAGTTTACTCGGCTAGCTCAGCAAAGTCGTTATTATATACCGTTACAAGAAGCTGTTTTATCTTATGCATTGGAAGGAGTGACTTCGCTCGATGAAGTGTTACGCGTCATTACCTCCGTGAATGAATCTCAATTTTATTAATATTTAACGTTTATGAATTAAATAGGCCAAGCTCATGAAGTATGTTTATGTTGGACAAAACATACACAAAAAAATGATTCGAGGTCAGATTGATTTGTCCTCTGAAAATGCGGTGTATGATTGGTTGATTGCGAATAATTTAATACCCATTCGTGTTGAAAAAAAAGCTGATAGCTCAAGTACTATTAACAGTTTTCCAACAAAATCTATTACTAGCAATGATATGATCATGTTTAATTTGCAAATGTATCGCTTACTGAAAGCCAGAATTCCTTTGTTAATGGCTTTACAACTCTTGGAAAAAAACATTTCAAATACGTATTTAACTGATGCGCTTAACAAACTTATTGATGGATTAAAATCTGGGGAAAGTTTAGCGAAAGCTATGCAATCACAAAAAAAAGTGTTTTCATCTTTACAGATAACGATGGTTTATATCGCAGAAACTACAGGTCAACTTGATCAAAGTTTTCGACAAATGTCAGTTTATCTACAGAAACAACGTGATAAAAAACAAGCTTTTTTACAAGCTGTTCGTTATCCAAGTATTGTGATGATCACGCTAGTGATTGCTATGTTAGTGATACATACGGTTATCATACCTAAATTCTCATCTGTTTTCTTACAAATTAAAGAAGAACTACCCTGGATAACTTTTTTTATTATGAATATTTCTGATTTTTTTATTCACCATGGCAACTGGTTACTAATAGTTTTAGTGCTTGTTTTTTTGATATGGAAATGGTGGAAAAAAACAGAAAAGGGTGCGTTATTGTGGGATACCATACTATTTAAATTGCCTTTGATTGGAAAAATGAATTTCGAATCTAATATCGCGCAGTTTACTCGAACTTTTTCAGTCATGCTCTCAGTAGGTGTACCCTTACTACAGAGCTTACAAGCTGCAGCAGCAAGTACCGATAATCAGTTTATGAAGAAAAAAATAACATTCATACGTTCGTCACTTGAAGAGGGAGAATCACTGAGTCACAGCATCCAATCAGCTAATATTTTTTCACCTTTAGTCGTACAAATGATTGCTATTGGTGAGCAAAGCGGTGAGTTAGACAGCATGCTCCGGTATGCTTCTGACTATTACGATGATCAAGTTGATGATAGCGTCAGAAAAGTGACAGAAGTTATTGAACCACTTTTAATTATTGGTGTGGGAATGATGGTGATGATGTTAGCACTAGGTGTGCTATTACCTTTATGGCAACTTACCGATATTCAATCAATTAACTAGAGACATCTTTTAAAAATATGTCAACGTATATTAAATTTAAACGTTTTTAATTCCGTTGATACTGAAAAAAAGTGTAGTCATCGTGTGTTGTTATTGTTTGGTTACCATCAAACAAAATTAAGTTTATCAACATATCTTTTGATTAGCTTCTATACTAATAGTTTCGTATAAGCCGTAAACTTTAATTGAAATAATGCTATTTTCTCTTATGATAATGCTTATGTCGAGGGTTCTCGAATGTACGATAAAACACATGGTTTTCAAGCTGCAAAAGAACCAAAAGGATTTACTTTAGTTGAACTTATCATCGTGATTACAGTGCTAAGTATTTTAGCAATGTTTGCTGTACCACAATGGGTTTCTCTGCAAAACCATGCAAGGGCTGCAGTGATGGAAGGTATTAAAACAGCGATGACTGCTTCAGCTAATTTTGTATACGCAAAATCTTTAATTGAAGAACAAGAATTTTATTCGTCAGGTAAAGTCATCGTTAATGGAAATGCTATAGATACGGTTTACGGGTTTCCGGCAGAACATGAAATTCTTGGATTAATAGAGTTAGTCCACGAAAAATTCGATATTACTACAAACCGTGGCATCGTTGCTTATAAAGGTGTTTCAACTCCCAAACTCTGTCAAGTTGATTATAACCCACCTGTTCGTCCTGGGGATCAACCGACTATTCACATGAGTGGTGCACTAAACTGTGAATAGGTCGAGTGGTTATATGGTGAGTTAGAGAAAACACATTATAAAACAAGCTGATTATTCAAAAACAAAACCAGAGAATGTTAAAAATGAATTCTTATAAAGGCTTCACGCTTATTGAACTCATTGTAGTAATAACAGTACTGGGGATACTTGTATCCGTGGCGGCTCCACGTTTTGTCGCATTGCAATCTGACGCACGCAAAGCAGTGATGCAGGGCGTTGAAGCCTCATTACGTGGTGCAGCGACTTTAGTGTATTCCAAAGCCTTAATTGAAGGGAAGGAAGCTACTGCTTCCGGACAATCGATAACTGTTGAAAATGCATCAGTTTCTTTAGTGTATGGTTACCCTTCAGCAGACTCCATAGCAAAGCTTATCACGATAGAGAAGAATGGGAATATTGTATTTGGCGCACCTTCTACAGGTAAAGTTGTTATAGAATATACCAATGCCAATCAATGCACGGTGACTTATTACGAAGCGACATCCCTAAAAGCTGCAACGGTCACGGGTGATTACTCCTCTTGCTAAAATTGATAAGCATGACGGCTTTACACTGCTAGAAATGGTATTGGTTGTTGTCATCCTAGCCATTTTTTCAGTAACTTGGATAACAAAAACACCTTTAATTTCGAGTTTAAAAGTATCGTCATTTCAAAATGATTTCATGATGACTCTTCACTATGCTAGACAATTGGCTTTAGTGAATCCTCCCCATTCAATTTATCTTGTTATCAATCAACAAGGCTTTGGAATTACAAAAGAAGATAGTTATGTCAAACACCCAGACGGATTGCGCATCTATCCCATAGCCTGGCCTGATGAAGGTTCATCTCGGCAATTAAGCATACATCCTGAAGGCAAGTTTGAATTTGATGAATTTGGTGGAATGCAAAACACCATAAAGTTTATGATTTTGACGCCTTCAACGAATTTAAAAATTTGTTTATCACAAACAGGGTTGGTTTATGAATGTTAAACAGCCGGGTTTTACCTTGTTAGAAATTATTCTAAGTATGACGTTAATGAGTATGGTGCTGAGTTTTTTAATCGATATCTATTTTGCAATGAATAAAAAAAACTTATCACCCGTGATACAACATAAAGCTATTATGGTAGCGAATCTGTATTTAGATAGAATATTAATGCTGCGTTTCGATGAAAATAGTTCGCATAATAGTACTTATCGTTGTGATCAAGAAGACTTTCCTCGTTGTAGTGAAAAATTAGGACCCGAAGAAAAAATTCGTTCAGAGTTTGATGATGTTGATGATTACTCTGGACTGAGTGAAACTCCACCATTGAGTTTTAATAATGAAAAATTACAGGATTATGTAAACTATCAGGTTTCGGTAACAGTCAGTTATGCTGGGCAGAACTTCGGCTTACCCACTCGTGCTTTAAAAAAGATTCATGTCGTTGTGCAAGCACCTCATAACACTTTTTTTGAAATTACTGCTTTTAAATCTAATGATTAATTGCTGATGGAAATACGTGCAGTGAGCATACATTCAATTTTTTTTCAAAAAGGTATGACCTTGATAGAGTTAATCATGGTTATTGTTATTTTAGGTGTGTTGAGTCTCTCGTCTTTACAATTTATTGCGTACAACATGCAAAATTACACAATTAATAGAGATTATTTACAATTAAACGAACAGGGTTTTTTAGCTTTGTGGCGAATAAAGAAAATATTGCATCGGGCATTACCTGAGAGTATTAGAGTTTCCAATGATAAAAGATGTTTGGAATATCTACCATTAATTCACGAGATTGTGTTACCCGTTTACGCACTGAATGAGAGGAACTTGGAAAAAGTTTTATTAACGAAAAACACTTCATCCTATAATAGTGATTATCTATTGCTATCAGGGGTAGTGGCTTCAACAAAGACCTTTCACCCATATCATGCAAATGGCTTGACGCTCGAGAATATACCGACCAATAAAAAAAATCGAGCAATTCAGAAATATATTCTGCAACAGAAAACAGCACAAAATATATCCAATACGGTAAAACTTTATTGGATAGGATCGCCAAGAAGTTTTTGTTTGAAATCTGAGCAATTACTAGAGTTTGAAAATTACGGATTGTATAAAATACAGCCTAAACTGACGCAGCTCACGAAAGGACAAGTTTTGCTCAACCATTTCGATGCTAAAGCGATCAAGAATGCTGAATTATTCAATCTGGTTGTGAATAATCTGTCTCTCAAACCTACTCTTGTCATCAATCTCTCATTGCGTAAACAAGAGGTGGTCGCGAACTTTTACCAAGAAATTTCGATGAATCATGTACCATAAATCGCTCTATAAGCTACGCTATTCAAAAGGTTGGAGTTTAATTTTTGCGTTATTAGTTGTGATGATGACGGCGTTCTTGAGTGTACTCACGATTAGGTTAACATCTGCACAATGGCACTTATCAGTGCATTATGCATTAGCCGAAAGATCGTGGCGGGCCGCACAGTCAGGTATTGCAATTTATACAATGAGAATATTTCCAGTGAATAGTCATGGTGAAATGTGCTATGGTAATCAAGACTTTACATTCACGGCCCAAGGTTTGAAAGGTTGTGAAGTCGAAGTCAAATGTAGCCAAATAAGTTATGCTAAAATTTCAACTTACCATCTTACTGCTACTGGCCGTTGCCAAAAAAAGCAGGGTATTTGGATTGAAAAACGTATAGAAAAATCCTTAAGTAATTTGCAATAGTGTTCCATGCACCGCATTAATTACGTGCATTTTTCCACGAATTGATTTTTCATATCTGATAAATTACTTCTTAGAATTAAGTATGTATCTACACAGTATAAAGAAGAAGTTTAAAAAAAAGTCGCTAGTGCGACAATACCAGTTTTTTCGTGATAGCATGAGAACATTAATTAGCGAACTCAAACAAGATCCTGTTAATGGATTACATTGGTGGAAAGTACAAAGGGCCCAATCTAGAGCGCTCTATATTGCTTGTCGCCGTTTAAGCATGCGTGTCAAACGACAGGATTTTGATATCGCCGAAATTTTTCTTTGCTTATCGCGTTTCGAATTAAAGCCAGAAGATGAAGAGCGAGCTCGTTGGTTTAAGAAGGCCAGTGATAAACTCAAATACGCTGTTCAAATTCTGGAAAAAGAAGATAAGTTCCCTGAGAAGCCCTTAAATGATGCACTCAGAGAGCTAAGTTTTATTCGAAAGGAAAAACTTTTTTTCCGGCAATTCAATATTCAACCTGTTTATGTCGTTGTTGATGCTATGTTTAACGAAATTAACGAAAGACTCAAAGAGTTCAAGCAACTGAAAACACAGCAACTTGCTGATGAAAAGAAAAAAGCTGAATATCAAGCTAAGCTAGCTGTGGTTCAAGCTGAGCAAGCTAAACTTGAACAGGTTCGGTTAGAAAAAGAAAAAATTGAAGTTTTGCGGGACAAGCGACGTAAAGAATTAGAGATTGTCGATGCTCGTCGCTTGGAAGCTGAAGAAAAGCAACGTTTGTTAGAAAAAGAGCGTGAACTCAAAACTCAAGACGAAGCTCGCGAAAGAGCAGCCGCTTTGTCACAATCCTATGAAGAAATGGTAGCAACACAAAGTGGTGAAAGCTTGGTAAGTGCAAGTGCCGAAGCTCTAATGGACCGTTTGTTAGTCAATCTTGAAAAATCCCCAAGTGAATTAGCTGAATCCAAAGACAAAGTAAAATCACTGATTCAAGCGTTAATGCGCACTGTTTAGAAGTTTCTTTCTTCTTTTTGCGACTGAAACCTGTTAACAGTTTCTTCAAGCTGCTGCTTTAGGTTTGTTACGGGTTTCAATCGTGTCAGTGAGTTCTAACATCGCATCATGTGTACTCAAAAATATGTTTCCGGTACAAATATTTTCTATGACGTTCGATTTAATGAGTCTATCCATAATCGGGCCTTTGATTTCTGCATAGTGCAATTTGATATTGGCTTTTTTCAATAAAAAAGCGATAGTTTCGAGTGATTGGATAGCGCTGGTGTCAATAAAATTAACCGCGCTGCATATGATGACTACATCGCTGACTTTGGGGTTATCGGCGATAAGGTTAATCATATTCACCTCTAAATAGTTGGTATTTGCGAAATATAAACTTTCGTCGATTCTTAAGAGTAAAATCTTTTCATGAGTCATTACCTGATGTCGCTCAATATTACGATAATGTTCAGAATTGCCCACACGCCCAACTACGGCAATGTGAGGTTTACTGGAACGATGTAAATATTGGCCTATGGAGTATAAAACACCCGCTAAAATACCCGGCTCAATACCAAAAACTAGCACACAGACAAAAGTAATAATTAAAGCTGCTGCATCTGCTTTGTTATAAACCCAGGCTTCGTGCATGGCTCGCCAATCAATGAGACCCGTTACAGCAACGCAAATAATGGCTGCGAGAATAGCGCGTGGTAGATAATAGATAATGTCTAAGAGAAACAATAAGCTAAATGCAACAAAGAGGCCGCTAATAAAGCCAGACATAGGCGATGTTGCACCCGAAGAGAAATTAACAATAGAACGAGCAAAGCCCCCTGCAACGGGCATACCTGATGAAAAGGAGGCTCCAATATTGGCTACACCTAAAGCCAAGGCTTCTTGATCGGCATTAATGCGTTCACGTTTACGAGAAGCTAAGGATTTAGCGACGGAAACACTTTCAAAAAAACCAATAATTGCAATTAATAACGCGGAAGGTAAGAGTTGAATAATAAGCGACCACTGAGTTTGTGGTAGGCTCAGTCCAGGTAAACCACTGGGTATTGCACCAACAATACTCAACGCAAAAACTTCATGTAAACTCAATAACCAAGTGAATACTATCCCAATCACAGCCAGGAAAAAAGGACCGCATCGACTCAGTGCGTTTCGAGATGCAGGTGTTCCTATCCCTTTCGATTTTAAAAAAAGACCGAGCGGTTTCCTTATGTATAACAGCAGCGTGATACCAGAAAAACCGATAAATAATGCGGCGATATTCGCTTGGGATAAATGTTCGAAAATACTACCTATAGTGATCAGTGCATTGGGGTCAGAGGGTAAATCAATCCCTATTAGGTGTTTCACTTGGCTAAGCATAATCATAATAGCAGCCGCACTGGTAAAACCAGACATGACAGGGTGACTTAAGAACTTGGTGATAGCAGAAAGTTTTGCTGCACGTATGGCTAATAAGATAATGCCTGTCATCAAGGCAAGTGTGACAGAAATATTGATAACTTCCTGTTCGTTTTGAGGTGCTAATTTAATGAGTGTCGCACCTGTCATTAAGGAGACTAAGCCAACAGGTCCAACCGCGAGCGCACGACTACTTCCAAAAAAAGTGTACAACATCAATGGTACCACGCTGGAATAAAGTCCAAGCTGTGGTGGCAGACCTGCTAACATTGCGTATGCCATGGACTGTGGAATGAGAATGATGGCAACAATACTGCCAGCCATAAAATCATCAGCAACATTTTTGCGGGTGTAGTGTTTGATCCAAGAAAAGATAGGTAAAACTTGGTTTAGGTATTGCTGAGGCATTCGGGTACTGCTGGGTCCATTCACTAGAAAAAGAAATTACCCCTATTATAGGTTAAAAAGGAGCTAAGTGATTGTTTTATTTTGTTGAGAAAAAATGAAAATTATCAAAAATTATGTGTGTACCTACTCAAATTTAAAAAGATTGCAGGCTTCATCTATTGAGTGATAAAAAGGAACAGCGAGCAACTCACGCTGCTCGATTTTTTCTGATAGTTAATATTGGTCTGCCTAATCGGTCTTTTCTGGGTTTGATGGATGCTGGGGTTTTGCGCTTTGCTGCTCGCAATTGTTTTTGCCGTGTAAGCTTTTTTAATTTAGCTTTGGCAAACAGTCTTTGCTCTTTAGTAATTTCACCATCAACATGGCCATTGAGGTTGTACCTGACATTGCGAGATAAGATATTTTTGAGATAGCTTTCATGACTCATGTGAATACGCAGAAAATTGCGAATGGCCTCGTGTGTGAAAGATGAAGATTGTACCTGAGGATGACGGCAAATCTCATCATAAATCCCAACCTTCAGAGGTAAATCCCGTTGGATGCTGGGTGAGAGTATCTGCAAAAAATGACAAACGGCTTTATAATCTTCTTTCGACATTAGCATGATTAAATTCCCTCTAATTAATGATATTGCAACAATATATAGTGTGGTTTTTATTAATAAGCACAACATCTAGTATTTTAGTCGCTAAAAAGATGATATGAGAAATTTTCGCTGTTCTGTTTTATAAATTTTAAACAAAGTAAATGATGATCGTTTGTCAGTCTTTAATGAGGGCATCTAGCTTTGCCATTGAGAATGGCTTAGCATCCTTGGTAAATCCTGTTTTTTCCAATACTAGAGAAACAACGTATCTTATGATTGATTTAAATTTACTCGAAAGCTATGTAGACAAATTCCCCAGTAGTGTAGCCCCTTTTCTTCATCGTTCCCTTCCTGCACCAACGAAAAAAATTAAGATATTGAATAACATACCTTTAACTTCAGAGACGATTCTCAAAATCTTTCAACTCATTAGAGCTGGGTTTGATGTCACGGTGACTTCCACTGAGGTCGTTCCACCTCGACAGGATGCCGTAGATATTCTCAAACAAGCTGGTGTTAATTATGCGAATACTCATCAAGAATTAGCAGGAAAATCGTTTGATGTAGTACTGGATTGTTGCGCTGAATTTCTTGATATCGTCCAACCGGCATTGGGGGCAGTTGAGTTAACACGTTCTGGCGCACAAAAGTTTCGTGAGGCTCAATTAAGTTATCCTGTGATATCTGTTGATGACAGTCGTATTAAAGCGTTAGAAACCTGTTTAGGGACGGGTGATGGTTTTTTGCGAGGGCTCGAATATTTAAACCAAGAATCGATTATTAAAAAAACCTTTATTGTGGTAGGTTTTGGCAAAGTAGGGCGAGGGGTGGCACATTACTTACGGCAACAAGGTGCTGTCGTTGCGGTAGCTGAACGTGCTCATCAATATTTACAACTGGCAGCCAATAAAGGTTATGTTGTTATTGATACCCGAGACTTGAATGTTTTTGCGGACAGAATCCAATCTGCAGATGGAATAGTAACGGCTACGGGTAAAAAACATCTTCTTAGTCACCTGTTTTCGAATCGCGAACTTTTCGCCAATAAAATTTTGGCCAACGTTGGGGCTGAGGATGAATTTGGTGATTTATTTGCCGATTCTGAAGTACTGCACAACAAGTTACCAGTCAACTTTTGTTTAGAAAATGCTACCAAGATGCAATACCTTGATCCCGTATTTTATGCGCATAATCTTGCGATTGATGGTTTAGTTCGGCATCAAAACAGCTTGGAAAACAAAGTACATATCTTGGATGAAAAGATAGATCATGAAATTTTAGAGGCTTGGTGCTCCCATCATGGGACGACTTATGAAGCCATTGATGCGATTGCGGATTTCAATGAAATGGGTTATTAGTTTGTTATGACCTAAAGCTCACTCAACTCAAGTTAGCCAATGCGCAAAGGTTGACTTGAGCTGAACTCTAAAACATGAACTATTGTAGTAAACTCAGCAGTGTAGGATTGTTCTGAGCATAATCCACAGCACTTTTTCCTTCTTTGCTGCGTCGACGAGGGTTGGCACCATTGTCTAATAAGAGTTTAACAATGTCAGCTTTATTGTTTTGAACAGCAATCATAATGGGCGTTAAGCTAAGTTGATTACGATGTTCAATGTCCGTTCCCATTTGAATAAAGTAGCGCGCCATTTGCAAATCGCTATATTCAATGGCAACCATTAATGGTGTATTACCACTTAAAGTAACCATTTGCGACAAATCTTGTCCCGTCGTTAAAAGCTTAACAATTTTTCGGTGCCCATTAATAATCGCCCGAGTAAGTGGAAAGTGCCCTTGGTTATCTTGGGCTTGATAGTTGGCTCCTTTTTTTAATAAGAGCGTTGTTGATTTTTCATCGCCATAATTAGCTGCAAACCATAATGGGCTGCGTTTTTCTTTATCGCTAGTATTAATTCTTGCGCCTCGCTGAATCAGTCCCACAGCAATGTTAGAGTGTTCATTTTCCAGTGCAAGCATGAGTAAGGTTTTGCCTGACTTATCTTTGATATTAATAGGCGCTCGTGCTCGTAATAGAAAGTTAACAATATTGACTTTACCATTTTGCACGCTAAGCCACATGGGAGACTGTGAAATACGCCTTGGTGCTCTCACTCCTAATCGTGTTAACTGGGTTAGTGTTTGTTCATCACCATGTGTGGCTGCGGTAGACATGGCAGAGGAAAGTTGTCCATTATAGCGAGGCATTGTGCGCATATAATCAATGAGAATGGCCGCAGTATCGGGGTGTTGTTTTTGTATAGCAAGAGTTAGCGCATCATTACCATTTTTATCTTTTTGCCGTAGGTCTGGGTTGTTATTTAATAAAGATTGTACAACAGCATTATTGCCTTGCCATGAGGCCATCATAATTTCAGACCAATCCGAGAACATTTCTTCAGACGTGGCGATTTGCTCACGGAAATTACTCAACTGATCTTTGACAACGGTATTGCTAACCACACTGGTATTAACACCATGTTTTTCAAGAAGCTCTTTGGTGCGCTCATCATTACGGTTGTGCGCTACTTGATAAGGGTATAAATTGAATTTGTTTTTAGTGTTAGGGTTAGCGCCGGCGACTAATAAACGGTTAGCCACTGTGTATTCATCACGAACCACGGCGAGCATCAAAGGAGTATTGCCATTGTTATCTAACACTTCTTTGGGATGACGATATTTAATCAATAAGTCAGTGGCTCTTACATCATTTTTGGCTACAGCAAGATGTAACGCGCTATCACCGAAACGGTTTTTAACATTGACTTTGATTTTTTTATCTAATAAAAATCGCATCAAATCGTAATGGCCAAACTGGACGGCGGACATCAACGCGTTATTGCCGGTGTCATCCACGGCATTGATAGAAGCCCCGGAGTTTAGTAATTGCTGGATTCTCAGCACTTCACCTTTCTTAGCGGCGTGAACCAATTGCGTATCAATCTCTGAACTCGATTTTTTACCAACAATTCCGCGTCCATCCAGTTTTGCGATTTGCTGGCTGGCGAGTCGATGACCTGCACGTGCGGCTTGCGTGAAATATTGCATCGCTTTTTGTGGGTTGCTTTTAACGCTGTATTCGCCACTAAAAATCAAACCCAAATTGTAAGTCGCTCGTGTATGATTTTGTTTGGATGCCCTGTCTAACCAAGCAATGGCTTGAGGCAAGTTGCGGCGCACCCCATTGCCATTTAGATAGAATATCCCTAACTGGTACTGTGCTTCGGCATTACCACGTGAAGCAAGGGAGCGCACTTGCGGTAAAGCGGCGGAGTAGTTTTCCTTGAAAATATGGCGTTTGACTTCTATAGGTAGCTTGTCCTGCGCGACTGCTTGATGTGGCGCGAGAGATAATGCCAGAATGAATAGGGTCATCACGTAAAAGGTTTTAAACCAGTGATTAACCATTAAAACATGAACATATTGCATAGTTATTCGGTACCATACTTAGTGATGACTTGAATGCCGATGTCTTTAAGAAAGCCGGTAGGCAAAATACCACCAGCACAAACAATAACACCATCATTTTTTATACGTTTAACCGAACCGTTAGCTAGTGTGATATCAACGGAATCATCGTTAATGCTTTTGACATTGGATTTCATTAACGTTTTCAACGTTCCTGTTTGTTCCATTTCTTCCACTTTCAGACGATTTTTCTTTTTTGCTCGGCTAAACGCTTCGCTACGGTAGGAGAGTGTAACAGGCGAACCGAGCTCTGCGATACTCCAAGCAGCTTCTAATGCACTGTCTCCACCACCAACGACTAACACATGTTTATTTCGATATTGCTCAGGATCGATTAAACGATAAACAACTTTACTTTTGTCCTCGCCAGTTACACCGAGTTTTCGTGGTGTACCTCGACGACCTATTGCGAGTAAAACGCTACGAGATTTATAAGTTTTTTTCGTCGTCTTGATGTTAAAATAGCCAGATGTTTGATCAATGGATTCGACTCGTTCTTTATAATTAATACGGACATTAAATTTTTTTGCAACTCCTGTCCAAAAATCCATTAATTCTTCTTTGGAGGTTTCTGTAAATTTCACTTTTCCAACCAGAGGTAAAATGGCAGGCGCAGTCATCACTAATTTACCTCGAGGATAATGAGAAACGGTACCTCCAAGCGAGTCTTGTTCAACAGTCACATAACGCATTTTATTTTCCATTGCGGAAAGTGTGGCGGAAAAACCCGCTGGGCCTGCGCCGATAATTAAAACATCTAATACATCGCTACCAGTTGGACGAGATTTTTTTAATCTTTCCCGAACAGAGTCCATTGCTTGTCGGCCTTGTTCTATAGCATTGCGAATCAAACCCATACCGCCTAATTCTCCAGCTACAAAAACACCTGGTACATTAGTTTCAAAGTTAGGGGCCACCTCCGGGAGATCCAAACCTCGACGCTCTGTACCAAAAACCAACTTAATAGCGCCTGTTGGACAAACGACCTTGCACGCTCCGTGCCCAATGCACTGAGTGGGGCTAATGAGTTCTGCTTTATTGTGGACAAGTCCTAAAACCTCTTTTTCTGGGCAGGCAGCCACGCATGAACCACACCCAATGCACCTTATAGGGTTCACAATCGGATGAAGTGAAGCGGGTTCGGTGAGTCCATCGCGTATAGCTTCCACCTTTATGCCAAGGTTTTTTTTGTGTTTTTTGCGAAACCCTCTGATATAGAACAAAAAGATGACAAGCATCGGCGTTCCATAGATCAAAAAGACGGCTAACTCTTCACTCATAACAATGACCTGGATTTATTAAAAAAATTCAGGTGCTTTTATACCTTATTTAATCGATATATCGCGTCAAAATCAGTCAAAAAACAACCAATTTTAATTAGAAAAATTTATTGGTGTGACTGACTTCACTAAATCAAAAAAAATTGTTCATAATTTGACAAATGTGAAAGCACACTGCAACACAGCAGTTACATTTCAATAGAATTTTGCTCTAAAATTAGTTTTAACAAATTTGTTACTGCGAACACTTACTAACGTCATGGTTTATAAATTAATTTTTGAATCAAAATTATCAGTTTTTCTTTTTACTATTGGTACTATAGCGTCTCTAATCATTGGTTGGATTTACCGCAAAGAATATTGGCTAACACCCGAAACTGGCTGGGGGTATTGGTTTGGTATTATCGGCGGCGTTATGATGCTGGTTTTGTTGCTTTATCCTGCCCGTAAAAAATTCAAGTCATTGCGTGGCGTTTTGTTGATCAAGTATTGGTTTCAATGGCATATGATTTTTGGCATTGTTGGGCCAGTTCTCATCTTGTATCACTGCAACTTTCAGCTAGGAGCTACCAACAGCAATGTAGCTCTTATCTCAATGATTTTAGTCGTTGTGAGTGGCTTGTTTGGTCGATACATTTATCGTCAATACAGTGAAGAACTGCACGATAGTGAAATTAATTTCAAAAAAATGCGTGAAAAATATAACCAAGAAAAGAAAATGATTAAAAAATCTCCTTATCTTTCCGAAAATATCAAGTTGAGCCTTGAAGCCATGGAACAACTTATCGACGATAAAGACGATTCCGTCACGAATCAGGTAAGAATTCTACGCACGATGAAGGCAGCTTCAAAAAATGTGATGAAAGCCATACAACAAGAAATTCGTATGGCGAAGCGTATGGGGGCTCAAGCCCCTGCGGTAAGACAATTAATGATTCTCAGAAAACACATAAAAACGGAAACAGAAATTTTACAAAAAATGGCAAAATATGCGCTTTTTAGCCATTTGTTTTCAATTTGGCATATTTTACACTTTCCGCTATTTATCATGTTAATTATCGCCGCTATAATCCACGTGATTGCAGTACATATGTATTAATGCAAATGATTTTCGTTACGCATTTTTAGATTTTTTTAGAGACTGACATCAAAACTGATGTCAATAAATTGTCGTAACAAAAGTAGTTAAAGCACTTTATTTGAGATTGGTTGCTTCATGAAATCATTGATTCTTTTTTGTCTCTTTGCATTGAGTTTGTTGTTTTTTACTGAGGCTTCAGCAAACTCAACACTCAATGTATCCGAGAATTCTGCACAAACAAGCGAAGAGACTACACAAGGTTTGAGTTTGAAGCGTTTACTATTAATGCCTGGTAAGTTAACTCAAGCTCATGCAGAGTACGAAAATCAATGTGAAAAATGTCATGTTGAGTTCGATAAATCCAATCAAAACCCTCTTTGTCTAGACTGCCATAAAGAAGTGCGATTCGATATTGAAAATGACATGGGATATCACGGTATTGTAAAGTCTATTGAGCAACAGCATTGCCGTGAATGCCACACGGATCATAAGGGACGAGACTTTAATATCGTCTCGATAGATATTGATAACTTTAACCATAATCAAACTGACTATCCACTTGAAGGTAAACACTCTGCTTTGGCGTGTAGCCAATGCCACGTTAGCAACAATAACAAAAAATTTCGTATGGAAAGTTTTGAGTGCATTGATTGTCACAAAGATGATGATGTGCATCAAGGGCAATTAGGACAAGAATGTAAAGACTGCCACTCGCCTTTTGGTTGGAAAGAATCAAGCTTCGATCACGATAAAACAGATTTTCCTTTAGAATATAAGCATATTGATGTTCCCTGCACAAGTTGTCACGTTAACAACGTTTATGAAAATACTCCGCAAGACTGCGTCTCTTGCCATAAAGTCGATGATGTGCATGTCGGACGTTTTGGTAATCAGTGTGAAGAATGTCATTCACCGAAGGATTGGGAAGAATCGAGTTTCGATCACAATACGCAAACGGATTTCAAGTTGCGTTATCGCCATGAAGAGATAGCTTGTGAAGCCTGTCATACACGCCCTATTGAGGGGTATGATATGCCGCAAGATTGTTATTCTTGTCATAAGAAAGATGATATTCATAATGGTAGAAATGGTCAGCAATGTCAGGATTGTCATAATGAACGGAGTTGGGGAAAATCCCAATTTAATCATGATATTGATACTGATTTTAAATTGTTAGGCTCACATAAAAATTTAGAATGCGAAGATTGTCATACCTCTGGTAATCTTTCTGACAACTTAGGGCGCTCTTGTATTGATTGCCACAAAAACGATGATAAACACAATGGCACTTTAGGAGAACAATGCGCACGATGTCACAATGAAGTGAGTTGGGATAATAAGATAGTTTTTACTCATGACTTAACCCGTTTTCCGTTACTCGGTATGCACAAACAAGTGACTTGTGGTGAATGCCATTTAACAGAAGATTTTAGTGAAGCTTCTGAGCAGTGTATTGATTGCCACAAAAAAGATGATTATCACAAAGGGACTTTGGGTGATGACTGTGCTATGTGCCATAACCCTAATGATTGGGGGCTATGGATGTTTGATCATAATAGGCAAACCAATTTCACCTTGGATGGTTCTCATGAAAATCGCGCATGTTTCTTATGCCACACGGAACAATTAGATAATCCGCTACAGCCATCACAGAAGTGCTATGACTGTCACAAACGAGATGATGCTCACGAAGGTTCTTTTGGCACCAATTGTCAAGAATGCCATAATACTAACTCTTTTAAAGACAATCGTATGACGGGACAGAGACGATAGCGCATGAATAAAATGTCATTTCTCAGCTTTTATTTTTTGCTAACAGCATGCATTGCCTCTTTAGGAGTTAGTGAGTCAGCCTCAGCGGAAGAGAAGATTTCATTCGATCATTTTAGAACAGGGTTTCCTCTCGAAGGCGCTCATGAGCGTGTCGAGTGTGAGGACTGTCACCCTAAAGGCAATTTTCGTGGCACCCCTATGAATTGCGAAGAATGTCATAGTGATCGTGGTTTGATCACAGCATCCAGCAAAAGTCTCAACCATATCAATAGCTCCGACCGTTGTGATAATTGCCATGTACTAACAGGATGGGAAACAGTAGTACGTGTTGATCACAGTGATGTGCGTGGTAATTGTAGCAGTTGTCACTTTCCTGGTGGGCCAGCACCTGGGAAAAATCCTGGGCATATTCTGTCATCGGATAGTTGTGAAGACTGTCATAGCACGAACTTTTTCTCTCCGGTAGTGCGAGTGGATCATAACGCTTTTATAGCGGGTTCGCGTTGTGATTCATGTCATAATGGCATTACTGCGGAAGGTGTCGATGACGATCATATTCCAATCGGTAATACGGATTGCAACGCCTGTCATACAACACAAGCCTGGATACCTACGACATTGGGTAATATAAAACAGTCTTTAGATAATTATATGCGAACAAAACGCAAGGATTTGCCTTAGTCGATACGCTTTCTAACAAAATTATTTTATTCTAACTGAAACTTTCGTTCTCGCTTAAACTCATGGACTTATTACGTGATACGATCATTGGAAATCACACTTATCGCATAATTAGTCAGGTTGACTGTGAACAAAACCACGCCATCATAACCAGTATTTGGGTATTATTTTTTTTCTGATTAAAAAACAACCTAAAGAATATGAAAAACTCACAAGGTAGCCGTATGTGGCTTTTGACTAAACTACAACTTTTTTCTGGACAAGAATCGGTATTGCTGTGTCAAAAGCGCGTAGTCCTTGTTTTCTTGATGATGCTGTCATTGTTTATCGCTGACTCCGCTTTTGCTGCTAATTTAATCGAAATGCGAGCCGAGCGAGGTGTTAAGCAAAACAAATTGGTACTGGATACCGATGCTGATGTTTCATATCGCATTGATAAAGGTGCTTCCAACACAGAATTTTTGATTACTCTCAACAATACCCAATTAGCTTACGATATTCGTCAGTTGAATCTACGAGGAACTTTTGTCAAAACCATCAGAGTGAGACGAGCAGCAGGTAATCTTATTTTAGCTGTTCAAACTTCGCGTGATGTTACAGCCAATGGCGTTGTGTTGGTTATGCCTAAAGGACAGGGTGAAAGATTAGTTGTTGAGTTAGCGGCGCTGGATTCTAGTCGACAAACGGCGGGAAATCTTGAAGAAATCGGTGCTTATGTTATTGAATTAGAACGTTCCGCACAGTTATATCGCGGCAATTTAATGACCAGTCCTCTGGTGAACAATTACCAAGTGTACTCTGTAAATTTAAAACGCCAAGGTAATCAACGTTATAGTTTGCGTGTTGGTTTTTTTGACAATCAGAAAGATGCTACCCCTCTTCTTCAACAGCTAAGTTCTTTATTTCCACAAGCACGTGTTATCAACGTAACCTCACAAGAAAAAAATAATTTTATCGATAAAACCAAAGTGGCGGCGGCTAGAAGGGATAATCAAGTTAAAGAAGATGTCAGAACGCGTCTTGAGCTTGAAAGAGAGCGCCAAGCTATCGAAACGCCGGATGGTAATAATCCTTACGAGATTTTACTGGAAGAAGCACGCCAAGCGATGGCTAATGAACAATACCGCAAAGCTATAGCCATATATGGTAAATTAATAAAAGAAGCACCTAACCCAACCAATCAGCAAGCTCAAGAATTTATTGGCATTGCCAGACAATCCAACGGTCAAATGGCGCATGCTGTGGCAGAGTACAATACTTACCTTGAGCGTTATCCCGAAGGTCAAGGGGCTGAGCGTATTAAACAACGTTTGGCGTCGATTAATTCTTTAGATGATGGGCTAGTAACATTAAAAGCGTCTGACAGAACCAGCCAAATTTCTCGTCAAGCATTCAATGTCTATGGTTCTGTATCTAGCTTTTATCGGGGTGCGAGTATTGCTTACGATGATGGTGATTCTCGCAATGCTTTAGCCCAGTTTGAAAATTATGGCGATGTGGTTTCAAAATATCGAGGCAACGAGTATGACCTGGATATGCGCTTCTCCGGAGGTTACACCTTTGACTTTCAAGATGACGATTTGGGCGCTGGCAACTTTGCTCGTGTGAATTATTTATATGCCAATGCAGCGATGCGCGAGGAAGGACATACTTTACGGGTTGGACGTCAGCGTAGCAAACGCGGTGGTATCCTAGGGCGATTTGATGGTGCTGAAGCGGGTTACTCGATTAACGACCAATACAAAGTGAATGTTGTTTTTGGTTTGCCCGTTGATTCATCACGTCAAGGGGTTGATGCGGATCGGTATTTCTTAGGTGCCAATGTCGATATTTTTAACTTTTTTAATATGGACTTTAACGCTTTCGTCATTCAGCAAATGTTCGAAGGTGAAATTGACAGGCAAGCCATTGGCGGTGAAGTCCGCTACTCGAATGGCGAGCACTCTGTATATAGTTTGATTGATTTCGATATCAACTTTGCTGAATTTAATGCCTTTTTGCTGAATTACAATTATTTAACCCAAGATCGTATTCATTACAATGTTAATTACAGTGCCCGTAAATCACCTTATCTGTCTACGCGCAATGCACTTTTTGGCCAGCAAACTGATGATTTAGACACCGTCATTGCTAATTTAGGTAATGATGAAACCTTACAAGATTTGGCTCTCGATAGAACCTACGATAGTGAGGCCTTGTCGCTTAACATGAACTTGCCACTTAACGAGCAATACGCATTGAATGTGGGCTTTTCAGCGTCCTATTTATCAAATAACAATGGGCTGGCAACAAGTGCGGATGATACACAAGTTGTGATTAGTGAAAATGAATATCGCTTGTCATTACAACTGGTAACGCAAGAAGTTTTCCTAGAAAATCTAACACTGATTAGTGGCTATGAACTTTTGAGCCTCGAAGACTCAACGGTTAATTCAATTGTATTTAAAACGTCCTATTACCTTTCCGAAGAATGGAGAATACAGCCTAATTTTCGGGCGGACTGGCGTACTTTTGACAACGGAGACAGCAAGTCTACTTACCATCCTGGTTTAAGAATGGATTATCGTGTGATGAAGGATTTGTCTCTAGAGCTAGATTGGAATTGGTATATCTACAACGATACTTTCTCTGATGTAGATACTGAATCAACCTATATACAATATATGTATCTGGGTGGTCGTTATACCTTCTAGTCATTGACCACCAAGTGAGCTTGGTGGTGTCAAACTTTGCTAACTATTTAGCAGCCTTTTCTCTATCGTCACTGCCATTATCTGAATCATCAGAACTTGAAGGTGGAGTGGTTGCAGTAGGTGTTTCTTCTTGTGTCGGCGATGATGATGGTGAATCAGGTGTTTGGCCAGTAGCAGCCGCTAGGAAATTAGCCTGCATGGTTTTCCACATGGATAAGTTTTGCTCGGCTACATTTTGCATGATAGAGACAGGGTTTGAACCTCCCATTATAGAGTTGATGGGGCTGCGAAGGCCTGCTTGTTGTTCAATGAACATTTTCATGCTGTGTTCAAGGAAACGACTCATCATTGCCTGCATAGAATCGCCGTAGAAGCGTATGATGTGTTGGAGAATTTCGGTGTTAAAAATCGGGTTGCCTTTATCTTCTTGTTCAGAAATGATTTGCAACAAGGTACCGCGCGTAAGATCATCGCCGGTTTTGGCTTCAATAACCTTAAAAGGGGTGTAGGTTAACACTAACTCTTTAACATCATTAAGTGTGATATAACTACTGATTGCTGTGTCATACAAGCGTCGATTTGGATATTTTTTAATAACCCTTATTTCAGACATGACAATGGGTCTCCCAGAAAATATGAAAGCTGTGCGTGTGCAACAACATAATGGATGCCAGCTTAACAAATTATCTTTGACAAGCCTAGCTGTGCAATAGGTGCACGAAGATGGTAAGTATGCCACAGAGTCTGCGATGGTCCTATAAAATTCATTGACTATTAAAAAGTGTTCTAAATTTATGTCTTTTTTATAAAAAAGACGACTCACTCTTGTGGGTGGTCGCCCTAATTTCTTAGACTAGCTTTTAGCTTACCGAGTGACTTTGACTTTGAAACGCTGCTTTGTCGTTTTTCCTGAGGCGCTAATCGCTTCAACAGTTACCCAAGACTCTTGAACGGTTTGAGCGATATCTGCTCGCTTCATTCCGCGACTCTGGTAGCGATTGTAGTGACTGCGGCTATTGCGTGAACTGCGCGGAGTTCTCCAGGTTAATTCACCGGTTCTTGGATTTAAGCGCATACCTTCTGGATACTCACGTAAACGGTATCGCAATTCTTCTCCTTCGGGTGATTCTGCTTGAAGTTTGTAGCTGTATCGGCTTCCAGCTTTGACGCTCTTCATGGGTGAGGAAGTAAAATGCGGGAAACAAGTACAGGGATCGTAGTTGGTCTCAAAGACGAGCTTATCAAGTGCACCAGAGCCTGGTAAGTCGATAGTCATGGTAGAAACACCGTCGACATCAAAGCTCATTGCATTCCAGCCATTATCTCCCGTATTAGGAAGTTTTGATTGGCTGATGATGCTATTGTTTTCATCATAAAAAATCACTTGGTTATTGCTGTTGTTACCCTCCTCGTATTCAATATCAAAAACATCGATATTAAGAAAATTGACTGGTGACTCAAATTCAAAAGTGAAACGTCCACCGGGTCGACTACCTTCATCATCAGGTTCATCACAATAAACGCCATTACAGCCATTAGCATTTTCTTGGATAATAAGAATATTGCCTGGGTAATTGGGTAATTTTTGTTCAAACAAGAAAGGGGCCCCTAAATCATCATCGCCACCGGTTGGGGCGAAAGAATCAAACAGAACAGCCAAATCAGGACCATTACTAAAGTTTTCGGCTGAAATGGTTAAGCCTAAAAATTCATATTCATCATCTATAATTTCTCCAGGAAAAATACCCTCAAAATCGATAACTTGGATGTATGAAAAGCTAATATCATCATCGTGATCCATTTTCTTCGCATCAGCGACTTGATACCCAGAAGTTATTGCAAGACCCACTGCTAAGCACGCAAGTTTCATCATTGTTTCGCCCTCCATATTTGCAAAACAGAATTTTTATAAAATAGATTTTTGTCATAAAAAAATGCAGTAAAGTCAATTAGTTTGACTCTCTAGCTGTATAAACTGGTAGTTTTTACAGCCAGCACTGAAAAGTATATCCATAAATAAATTTTTTGGGCGACTCAAACCCAAAGGTGATGGTTTTATTGATGAATTGAGAAGTTGATTGACTCAAGGGTGTGAGCGGAGTAGAGAGTTAAAGAAAAGTACTATTTCCGTTGCTTAAGATAACAAGTTTGCATCTAAATTTTTTACCGGTTTAGGCCAAATAAGGGGAAACAGTGACTAAAATGCGATTATGGAGAAAATAGTGATAAAAGGAGTTGTTGGTGGGGTATTGATACAGGTTAACTAAATAGAGCCGTGTAGTATACGGCTCTTGAAGTCATGGTTTTAGTGAAGACCTTGTAAGTATTGAGAAATAACATCAATTTGCGCATCGGTCATTTTTTCCGCGATCCCTCTCATCACACCGTTTGGATCATTGTTGCGTTTACCTTCACGGAAATTCTTAAGTTGCAAGGCGGTATAAGTAGGATGTTGTCCGCCTAAACTGGGGAATTTTGCCAGATTGATTCCTTTGCCGTCTGGGCCGTGGCATCCCGTACAAGCAGGAATTTTACGTTCGGGATCGCCAAAACGATAAAGCTGTTCCCCTTTCTCCAATACTTCTTTGCTGACACCACCGAAAGTAATAGTTTGTTCTTCGTAGTAGGCACCAAGATTTAACATATCTTGGTAGGAAAGATTCATTGCCATAGGCCCCATTAGTGCGTTTTCGCGATAAGAGTCGCCATTTTTCAACATGCCAGCTTTAAAAGCTTGTAGTTGTTTAACCGTGTAGCTGGAGTGTTGTCCTGCTAGCTTGGGCCACTCAGGGTTAATACTGCTGTTGCCATCAGCACTGTGGCAGGTCGCGCATTGCGATTCAGCGATTTTCTTGCCGGCAGCAGCATCTCCTTTCGCCCATAGGTTTGAGTTTGCGAATAAAAACACTAATGCCAAAACAACAATCTTTTTCATGCTGGTTTCCTTAAGGTTTCGCGCTAAAAACACGGTGAGGAGCAATGACTTAAAGAAGACTCCAAAAATAAGTCGCGATTATACACGTCTGCCCCCAGGTGTGGTCAAGATTTCAAACCATTATTAAGCAGATACATTCATCTCGGAAATACGTAAAAAATGAGCATATGGCTTTTTCTCATCATAGAACCGTTACGAAAACTGCAATTCCCGTTATAATCGTAGCGCTTAATTAGCATTCGTCGATAGTATTTAGCAAGATAAGAAGTAACCGCCTATGATTTCGTACCGAAAAGCCAGTTTTCTCACCAGTGCAGCAAAGTTACAACAACTTCCGCCCGATTTTGGGTTTGAAGTCGCTTTTGCGGGTCGATCGAATGCCGGCAAATCCAGTGTATTAAACTGCCTGACGGGTAATAGCCGCCTTGCGCGAACCAGTAAAACTCCAGGCAGAACCCAGTTAATTAATCTTTTTAGCCTAGATGATGAACGTCGCTTGGTGGATTTACCAGGTTATGGCTATGCCAAAGTCTCCCGTCAAATTAAACAAGATTGGCAGGCGACATTGAGTGCCTATCTGGAAGAAAGAGAATGTTTGAAAGGGCTGGTTTTGTTAATGGATATTCGTCACCCTCTCAAAGAAGCGGACCAAATGCTAGCTCAATGGTGTTGTGCTGGAGTGTTGCCCTGCCATATTTTGCTCAATAAATCCGACAAATTAAAAAGGAATGCTCAATTAACTGCTTTAAGGCAAGTGAAAAATGCTTACAAAGATTTTTCTGAGTTGGTGTCCGTACAGACTTTTTCTGCTACAAAAGGGGAGGGTTTGAAAGATTTAGTGGACAGATTAAACTCGTGGTATGCAGAATCCAATCCTGAGCAAACACCTAATAATGAACAAGAGTGAGAGCTCTCGTATGACATATCGTTGAATTGAGGAGCCGAGAATGAGTATTTTTGATAAAGCGAAAGAGTTAGGCAACAAAGTCAATGAATCCATGACGGCTTTTAGCAGCGATGAAGCCATCGCTAATACCATTATGAAAGCGGTAGAAAAACAAGAGAAGGTGAATGCCCTGCTGAGGGCCAAAGGTAGCAACTATCGCGTTGCCGATATAGAGCTTGGCATGGGAATACCGCCAAGTGTGACTTTTGGAGTCCGGCGTGTAGATGGGTTAGAGCAACAGGACAATTCAGAAAATGAACAAAACAAAAAAGATATCAAATAAAATCAATAACTTGTTGGTAGAATTATCATTCGTAATAAGAGCCACTTTACAGATGTAAAGTTTGTTAAATTCCAGTTTGGGTTGTTAGACAATATCGTTCACTTCGATACTTTTGATATCTAGCTTTGGCAGATTGGCTAAGTCGTAATATCAGTCTTTATAAATGTCATTATGATAAAACAGCGATTCTAATTTTAATTTTGTTTGGCCAATCTTCACAAGATTCACATTAAACGATGTTATTTTGAAAAAAGCGTGCTGGCCAGCTATCTAAATTCTTTTTGGGTATCAGCTGGTATTATGGTGTTTCCAATTTTGACATATCAAATCTTATAGCAGTTGTGTCGCTATTTACTCCGCCATACCAATCTTTGATGTTAGGTGTCATATATTTTCAGTCGTCCAGCTGTAAACATATACTTTGCACAGAATGAAAAACAATATTCCTTGCTTCAGCTTGCATTTTTTATCCCAGATAATTTCTGGTCATTGTTTTACGTGATACATTCATAATGTTGAAGTTGTCTTTGTTACAAGAAAACTTAAGTTTCTTCAGTTTTGACATCAAGTCCGGTAAATACAACGAGCATTATAAAGAGTGATTTTTCATGAACTTTGTCTTTGTAATCTATTGAAGTGTTTTGTTTATCATTCTTTAATTCAGTGTAAATTTTGTTATCAGTCTATAGTTATGGATGAATTTGATGCATTCATTGTTCGTAAATTTTTTTAGTTTAACAAAACGCTATAAACTTCGAATCGTCTAACCTATGCCTCAAAGTATTTTTTCTAAAACAAATAGATATAACGCTTTAAGTACTTTTTAAAATGCATTGAATTAAATTTAC
>JBCCZV010000051.1:0-25451 GCA_039187085.1 Pseudomonadota bacterium | reverse complement strand
GTGCTGCAGCGGGTGTGTCAATGTTGCTCCCGAAAAGCCTATCGAAATCAACTTAAATGTAAATATTAAACACGAAATTAAAGTGCAGATTGAAAAAGAGTTAGACGAAGTCTTATCCGAAGACAGTGGACTATTTTAGGAGAAAAAAATGCGAAAAATTACTCATTTTGGTTTTATCTTATTGTTTTTACTCTTATCTCCACAAATTTGGGCGCTTTCGCTCGATCAGGCCAAGTCTCAGGGACTGGTAGGAGAAAAACCTGATGGTTATCTCGGTGCCGTGAAGACGACCCCAGATGTCAAACGCTTAATTTCCGATATTAATGGAAAACGTAAATCTGCCTACCAAAAAATAGCAAAACAAAAAAATGTCTCTCTTAAAGAAGTTGAAAAACTCGGCGGGCAAAAGGCCATTAACAAAACCGCTAAGGGTAATTTTATTTGGCGAGGTGGAAAATGGATAAAAAAGTGATCTTATCTGCCTGTTTATCTTATCAATCGTTAGTTTGAATGAGGAGAAGTTGTGGTAACCTTATCAATTTTGGATAAATGTTGTATCGCATTAGACGGAACATTAAAAACATTTTTAGGTGGTGCAGAGCGCTCACATCGAGAAAATCCAGGCGATAGCTTTATCGAAAATAGTCACTCGCTTAGTCAAAATGAAAAAGCGCTGTCTGCTTCCTTGATGCGTGTTAATCATTGTGGGGAAGTTTGCGCGCAAGCACTGTATCAAGGACAAGCACTAACGGCCAAACTGCCGGCTGTAAGACAACAAATGCACTTGGCTGCTGTAGAAGAAAATGATCATTTGCACTGGTGCCAACAACGTATTCAAGAGCTAGGCGGCCATGTTTCATGGCTTAACCCATTCTTTTATACCGGTTCTTTCGCGATTGGCGCTATCGCAGGGGCTGTCGGCGATAAGTGGTCCTTAGGCTTTGTCGCTGAAACCGAAAAACAAGTGGTTGCACATCTGGATTCGCATTTAGAAAAGATACCCCCTTCTGATTTAGCAACACAAGCCATCGTTAATCAGATGCGTGAAGATGAGGAAGAGCACGCCGGTAAAGCCATAGAAGCAGGAGCAGCTGAGCTACCCTTGGTTGTGAAAAAGTTAATGAGTTTCACGGCCAAAGTCATGACACGAACGACATACCATGTTTGAAATTTGAGTTTCTGGGGGCTTTCTCAATGATATCTTCAAATTCTTCGTATTTTAATGCTATTATCTAGTATCCGTATTTTTTGAGTTATTCTTAACAGTGAAAGTATTCACAAGCTTAAGCCACTGAGAGCAAACGTAAAACGAACATATAAAGCTTTACGCTTTGAATCATTTGGTTTATACGTTGTTAAGAAATTTTTCCTAAAAACTGGTAAGCAAGCTAATGATTTGCTAAATAAAATAATAGTAAATACACAAGCTGGCTGTAGGTCAAATCGCAAAAAGTGAACGAGTTAGGATTTTATCATTCTCACCGAAGCGAATGCTTTACATTTACTCAATGCTAGGTTTAGTCTAGTAAATATTTTAAACAAGCCGATTAAGGCTGCGACTTTCCGAAGAGTTCGAGAGGTTTCATGCAAATGGAAAACGCGCACATGTCATTACCCCGACATATAACGAACGACGCTACGCTAGAATGGTTTGTATCCCATTGCCATCGACGCAGATATCCAGCAAAAAGCACACTAATTTATGCAGGTGATAAACCCGATGCCCTGTATTTTATCATTGAAGGTTCCGTTACGGTTCTTATAGAAGATCAAGACGGTAGGGAGTTGGTTTTAGCTTATCTTAACTCCGGCGACTTTTTTGGCGAAATGGGTTTATTTGAAAGCCAAGATATTCGTACCGCTTGGGTTCGCGCCAAGATAGAATGTGAAATTGCCGAAATAAGCTATACCAAATTTCATCAGTTGGTTTCTGAAAACCCTGATATCCTTCTTAAACTGGCTGGACAGATGGCGCTACGCCTGAAGAACACCAGCCGTAAAGTAGGTGACTTAGCCTTCCTTGATGTTACCGGCCGTGTAGCCAGGGCATTACTCGATCTGACTAAAGAACCTGACGCAATGACGCATCCTGATGGCATGCAGATCAAAGTCACTCGTCAAGAACTTGGCAGAATTGTTGGATGCTCTCGCGAAATGGTAGGTCGTGTACTCAAAGTGCTGGAGGAACAAGGGCATATTTCTGTTAAAGGCAAGACCATGGTGGTATTTGGCGCACGCTAACCTTCGCAGCGCAATATATTGGCGTAAAATATAGCAATTCCATATTTTCGCCATTGCTCTATTCAGATTTAAAAGTAAGTACAAACTTGTCGTTAAAACCACTCTCAAAGCATCTGAGATACATGCTTATCAAATAGGTCGCAGATTAGTGGTTTACATTCTTAATCAAGCCGATTATCCTCAGCCAAGCTACTTTCATCGATAAGAGCCTGGTAATGACAGAACTTCGCATACACTATCACGATATCTGTGCTAAACATCAAGTCGGTCCTGAACATCCGGAATCTCCTTGTCGTTACCGTGTTGTTAAGGAAGCCCTCGATATTACTCAGTTTTCGTCACATATCTCGTGGCACGAAGCCCCTAATGTTGAAAATAACATCATCACCCTAGCCCACCCTCAAAGTTATATCGATGAACTGACCGCTGCGTCTCCAACTTCAGGCTTTTTTCGTCTGGATGAAGATACGTCTATGAACGCCCATAGCATTGAGTCAACGCGTTTAGCTGTCGGTGCCGCTATTGATGCCGTCAATCATACGCATCAAACGGATATACCTGGCTTTTGTTTGACAAGACCGCCAGGCCATCACGCAGAACAAACAACCGCCATGGGTTTTTGTTTATTTAACCAAGTAGCTATTACCGCGAAGTATTTGACGCAAATTTTGGGTTATAGGCGTGTTGCTATCATCGATTTTGATGTGCACCATGGCAATGGTACAGAAGACATCGTAAAAGACAGCAAAGAAATTCGTCTCTACTCTACCTTCCAACACCCACTGTATCCCTTCTGTGGCGTTCCGAGCTCTAGCTCCAATGTTTTTAATATCCCCTTAGATACTGGCCTTAGAAGCGCTGATTTTCGTTTAATCTTCGATCAAGAAGTGATTTCGTCTCTTGAAAAATGGAAGCCTGACTTCTTATTGATTTCCGCAGGCTTTGATGCTCACAAGGCAGATCCTTTAGCGCAATTGAATTTACAAACGGATGATTATGCTTGGTTAGGTCATCAAGTAAGCCGGCTGGCCAATCGATTTTGTCCAGGAAGAATAGTGGCTTCTATGGAAGGTGGTTATCATCTTGAGGCGCTCGCTGATTCAGCCTCAGCTTTTGTGGACAGCATGCGTCGCCAATAACCTTTAGGTTTTCTCCTGTTCATTAAATAAAACCTAGGCGTTAACTAAACGTTTAACTGCAGCAAGCAACTTGAATTTATCAAAAGGTTTTTGCAACACTTCATCGACACCAATCATTTTCGCAGAGTCCAAATTAAACTCAGCTTTTACGTTACGCAGCCCTCCAGAAATGGCAATGATGGGTAAGCTCTGATTGTGTTTTCTAGTTTCTATAATTAAATCAATACCGTCTTTTCCGGGCATGATGATGTCGGTTATCATCAAATCGTAACGGTAAGATTTCATCTCAGCCAAGGCTTGGTCACCATTAGAGACAGCTCGGACGTTGTAACCTGCTTGGCTTTCCAACATCTGCTTCAAAATGTCACGGATTGAATTATCATCTTCTGCAACCAAAATTTTTGTCATGCTTTTTAGCCTTCCTCATGGCCTAATATGGGTAAAAATATCGTAAAGCATGTTCCATGATTGATTTTACTTTGTACATCGATACTGCCCCCGTACCTTTCAACAATATCTCTCACAATAGTAAGACCTAATCCATGACCACCTTTATCCACACATTGAGTGTAGTAAGGCAAGAAAATCTTCTCAAGGTCTTGCTCCGTCATGCCGGCACCATCATCACTGATTTGCAATTTAAGCCAACGGGAATGAGGGAAAAAAACGGAAAAATCATTATCAGGAATGGAATCAGCCGGGGCAAATTCAATGTGCACAGTACCCTCTATACCTTGTAACGCTCTAATCGCATTAACACCAAGGTTGATAATAATTTGTTCTAAGTCACCAGGGAAAACCACCAGCTTTGAAGTGAGTTTGTTGCTAACGGTGAGGGTTGTTTTACCTAAATGACAAGATTTTAATAAAGGAAGGCTAGCGTTAAGCACTTCTTCACTGGTTATAATTTTTTGTTGTGGTGTATCATCATTGGCAAATGTTAAAATACGTTCTGATAATTCACTACCATGCTGGACCGCCGCCTGAATGCACGCAAGGTTTTTTATTCCTTTTTCATCATTTTTATCGATGTCTAGCAAATCAATGTATCCACCAATAATCGATAACACATTGTTAATGTCATGAGCGACTTCAAGAGCCACATTACCTAAGTAACAACGTTTATGCTGATGAGAAATTTGCTTATAAAAATCAGCCATTTTTGTCTGTTGAGTCATTACCCAGAACAAATATTGATCTTGCTCAGCTAACATATCGATATGAAAAAGCTTGGCTGCACACAAAACTTCTTGCCCTCGATTTGATTTTAGAGTAAAGCTATGTGTCGCAGGCCAGTTTCTATTACATTTTTTTATAAGAGATTGCAATTCACCAAATGGCTCACACACAACATCGGCTAAGGACTCTAGGGGAGAATCTTCTTGTTGTTGCATGAAATGCGTAAAAGGTGTGTTAGCATGAATAATGCGTGCATCTTGATGAGTGATAACCGCAGGTTTACCTAAAGATTCACTGAGAGTAACCCATTGTTTTAAGGTTTTTTTGTCTAACGTATCAAACATATCTCTAGTCGTGTCCATTTTCTAGTTGCACAGGTGTCTATAGATCTACGTTCAGTATTTATTTTTAGCTCTCAAAAAAATAAATTTTTTTTAAAAGACTCACTAGAAAAATTCTATCTTGGGTTCCTCATGTGCATTATTGACTTCAGAGTTATGTCGGCTATCTTCCTGTTTATATCTTTCTAGATCTTGAGTTAATTCTTGCAAAATATTTGATAAGTCTAATTCTTTCACTATACCTTCTTCTGTTGTGTCCAGTTGAATTTCACACGCTGTTATGGCTTTAGATTCGGCATCCATAGCCTGCACCGCTCTTTCAATACGTTGACGAATAATATCTTGAAATTGAATGTCTCCCAGCAAATTAACAATACCTACAGCCAATTCTTGATTATGCTGTTTAGCTACCGTCATCAAGGTCTTAAAAAATCGATGTTGGTCATCATAATTATTTGAGAGTTGTTCAATAAACTGAGAAAGTTCTGTTGCTTTATCTAGACCTTGCGACATAGTATCAATAAGTTCTTCATTGGTTGTACTATCCACGAAAGCGGTGATATCACTAATTTTTGAGTCTATATCCGAAGCGGCTTCCGCAGACTTTTTAGCAAGATTTCTGACTTCATCAGCAACAACAGCAAATCCCCTACCACTATCCCCCGCTCTGGCGGCTTCTATAGCCGCATTCAAAGCTAACAAATTGGTTTGTTCTGCAATTTCTTTAATCGAACCAATAGCACTAGAAAAGTTTTTTATTTGCTCGATGATGCGCCGCGTTGTCTCTCTTTCTTGTTCCACAAAAGTGGGAAGGTTTTTGATATAACTGCCAATTTCAGATAAGCTGGCTGTGTTATTGCTAATTTCGGACGCCATATCAATGCTATTGAAATTCGCTTTATTCATGTATTCCACTAATTTGGAAGCACGCTCATCAAGTTGACGAGTTTGCTCTATGATACTAGTGGCGGCATCATTACTATCTTTAATCACTTCCTCAATCGGTTGTCGGTAAACATCATTATATTCTTTTTGTGTGCTGACCCATTCTTTAAATTCCATACGCATCGATTGATATTTTGACATTAAATCTACATAACATTCATAAGAGATATAAGCTTCTCTAATTGCTGATAAAAAACGTGCATTAAATTTACCAAGAAGAAATCCTGTCACAATTAAGATCATTGTCAAAGAAATGACAATAGCAACAAACTCTGAAACATAGGGGTTATCAAAAGGAAGCAAATCAAAGAGATAGTCATGATACCCGAAAAAATAAAATGCTAACATCAGAGTGTTTAATAGGAATTGTACCAATAAAATAAAAATGACACCCTTGCTAAAGGATGTATCATTAACTTCTTTTGGAAAACTGTTAGCCATTATCAACCTATTAAAATATTAAATCTCTTCAATAATGATTATTTTCAAACACCGGGAATGACTTTTTTAATAACTTGCGTAAGATCTTGTACACCCACCGGCTTAACTAACCAAGCCGTCGCTCCTGCTTTTTTTCCTGCTTCTCGCGTTTCTGACTGGGATTCAGTCGTTAACATCAGCATAGGTGTAAAGCGTAAATTAGGCATTTTTCGTGCTTCTTTAATCAATTCAATACCATTCATTTGTGGCATATTATAATCTGTAATAATTGCCGCTGGGTTCATTCCCGACTGTAATATTCGTAATGCTTCTTTACCATTAGTAGCAGTTTTTACGGATAAACCAATTTTTTTGAGAATATCCCCCATACTCATGAGAATCGTCTGGGAGTCATCAACCAACAATACTTCTTTCATGATTTTTGTATCCTTTTAAACTTGGTTTCATCTTGCAATAAATCCACAATCCAATGCAGAGAGTCTTCTTTAGGCTTTTTATCAATTTTTGGTCTTAAATATAGCAAGGTTTGTAGAATGGCGGTATGAAGATGCTTTAAAGCGCTTAAGTCCAACACACCTTGAGGATGTTCGATAAACCATTCCAATAATCCTTCCGCTTCTTCTACGGAGCATTGTCCATCGAGAGTTGCCGTATTTTCTGCATAGCTTATTGACATTCCAATAACTCCTTGAGATTAAGTACCATAAGGACTCGACCATCACCCAATAAAGCGGTTCCACTGTATTGACGATACCCCGCCATAATGCCTTCCAAGGGTTTAAGAATGACATCAATACCTTCTTCAAAATCATCGATCAGTATACCCACTTCTTCACCGCCGACTTGCACCACCAGTACGGCAAGCTCTTCCGTTTTTCTTTCCAAGGCGGGTATTTCCAGCAACTCGTGTAATTCAAAACAGGGGATAATACGCCCACGCAAGACAATAGCACTTTGATTTTTTATGCGTGTTAGTACTTTATCGGAAATACGGACTGTTTCTACGATGGACTCGAAAGCGACACCATAGGATTGGCCTGCACACCGAATCATCATCACTTGGGTAATCGCCATCGAAAGAGGCAACGCCATACGTATGTTGGTATTTTTTCCTACTTCACTATCAACGCTGACAGTACCACCGGCATTGGCAATCGTAGTACGCACCACATCCATGCCGACACCACGGCCCGAGAGATCGGAAACTTGCTCTGCTGTTGAAAAACCTGCTTCAAAAATTAATTGGATGGCTTCTTTATCTGTGATCGATTCTAAACGCTCTTCATTAATTACCCCTTTTTCAAACGCTTTTCTTTTTATAATTTGGGGATTAATACCTTTGCCATCATCTTGAATTTCTATAACGACTTGATCATCCAGTTGCGTTGCTTGCAAGCGAATAGTTGCCATGGCTGGTTTGCCCGCTGCCGCACGGACAGCTTCTTGCTCAATACCGTGATCAATGCTATTGCGGACAATATGAATGAGGGGATCCGATAAATCTTCGATAACGGTTTTATCGACCTCAGTTTCTTCACCGACTAATTCTAATTGTATATTTTTATTGAGCTTTCTTGATAGGTCACGAACAAGACGTGGAAAACGCTGAAAAACCGTTCCCACTGGTACCATTCTGACAGCCATTACTGCACTTTGCATGTCTTCTGCAATACGATTGATCACGGCGTGTTGAGCACGTATTTCTCGAGAAAGCTCTTTAGAATTAAAGGTATTTTCCGCTCTCCTCGCCAAAAAAGGTAAAGCATTTTTAGCGACAACTAACTCTCCCACTAAATCCATCAAGGCATCAATCCGCGTTTGATCAACCTTTAAAAATTTGGCCTTTTGTTGACGACGCTCGTTGGTATTACCCACATTGTCGAGACGCATCTTATCATCGCTTGTTGCTTCACTTATCTCTTTAGATTTTTTTAATGATGAATTGGGACCTTGTTGAGCGACATCCACTTTCAGTTCACTAATCACTGATTGTAATATCTGTTTCAGTGGCTCCGCACTGGTTTCTTGTAAAGACTTTTCTAATGCGTTATCGAATTCTGTGTTGGAAACACTCACTATTAAATTTTTAAGAAGACGTTGAGCAGTATTGGTAATGGAACGTAAACGTCCCTTCCAAATGTCTTGATCAGTTGTTGTCGCCAAAACATGGAGTTGTGTTTCCAGTATAGAAAGCACGATTTCTGCTTCTTCACTGTTATCAACCTGCAGTGTTTTAGGTTTAATTTCATGAATTTCAGCCGCTCTTTGTAACGAATCTGATGAGTCAGTTTGACTATCTGAGTTTTCAGAAATACTGGATGTCACTGTATCGTCAGTTGTTGTATGGTCGGACTGATTAATCTCGCCTAGATAACAAGCTTCCAAATCCTGGCTTTGAATTTTATGGCCTTCAATACTCTTTAAAAATAGATTCACTACTTGAGGTGAGGCTAAAGAAGTATCAAGTAGCTCAGACAACCAATGCATCGCTTCAACTTGATACCCTGACTGTTTGATTAAACCAAGGAACTCATTACAGAGTTTTTGTAACGACAACCAATCTTCTGATGTTGAAAATTTTTCTGCATCATTCAAAAAAGATTGAAAAGGTTCTTGTGGTAACATTTCACCTTGTAAATCAATCAATTGTAACCAATGATGCTCACTGGCCGTAACAGACTCTACAACATGATAAAAATGTTTATAGGTAGACTCTTTTCCGTGTGCGGCCGTAAAGTAAAACCGCAGATTGCAATGGAAAGGATCAAACTCCTCTGAATTTTCTGGCCAAGGTTCATTAATGCCAACATCTATCCATGCTTGTTGAGGCATTTGCTCCACTTCTTGTAAAGGATCTTGGCCTGTAAAAAAGCAATCACTATCTGGCAAGTACTGACCGGCTGTAAAGACATGAGTTGCATCAGTTTCAGCTGTTGTATTTTTTAACGCTTGTAGTATATGAATTTTTTGTGCTGTTGATAATCCATTGATCCAATCAGGTAATGTTTCATACTGCTGTCGACTGCCTTCATTTTCAGTCTCTTGTGTCTTAGAAACTTCTGGAAGATTGTCGTCTGCACCGAGTAAAATTCGTAGTTGTTTCGTTAAATCTGCACTTATCGCGGCAGCATTATCAGGAAGTTCTTCTTCGTCTTCTAAATCATCAATCCATTGACTGACTTGATCAAAGGCATCCAAAAAGAGATCCACATGCTCTGGCGTCAATGTCATTTCACCGACTTTTACCCGATCGAGAATATCTTCTCCAGCATGTACCACTTTGGTTAAAGGTGATATTTCGAAGATCCCAGACGCACCTTTAATCGTGTGTACCGCTCGAAATAACTCGTTTAATATTTCTTGATCACCCGGTGATTTTTCAAGTTCCAGAAAACATTTACTGGCAACTTGCAACAACTCACGAGATTCATTAATGAAAGCCGCTAACATCGGATTCATACAGCTAATCTCCCATCAACAAGCCAACAATTTTCTGTAAAGTCCCTTCTTTCGCAGGTTTTACAATGTAGTAATTCGCGCCAACTTCGTAAGCTTTATCTTTATCTTGAAGTTCAGCTTCTGTACTAATCATAATAACGGGCACTGCAGAAAGCTCCTCGTTTTTACGCATTTCTTTGACTAAAGCATATCCATCCATCTTTGGCATATTCACATCAACTAAAAATAAATCATAAGAATTTTGTAAGGCTTTTTCCAAAGCTTCGATGCCATTGTCAGCCTCTTCTACCGAAAATCCTAGGGACTCTATAGCTTGTTTATGATACATACGCACTGTGACAGCATCATCAATAACTAAAATTTTGCGTTTCGTTTCACTGTTCATAATCCACTTTTCTCTTAAGCCTTTTGGTAGGCGATAGTCTCTGGAAACCGAATCACTTTAAATAAAGAAGAGATACGACTCATGGATTCCGAGTGACCTAAAAATAAAATACCACCTGGTGCTAAGGCATCATAAATCGCTTCGGCAGCTAAGCGTCGCGACTTGTCATCAAAATAAATCAACATATTGCGACAAAAAACCACGTCAAAATTTCGATAATAACGCATTGCCTGACTATCCATAATATTCACATTCGTGAATTCTACACAATCACGTAAAGCATTATCCGCTTGTAAACGTCCATCCGACAATTCTGTAAAGTATTTTTTCTTTAACGTTAATGGAATGCCTTCAACAGAACGCTTTCCATATACAGCTCGTCTTGCTTTTTCTAATACCGAAGTATCAATATCCGATGCAAAAAGCTCTATATCGTAATCATTAATGCCTGGCCAGTTTTCCATAAGATATAACGCGATAGAGTAAGCCTCTTCGCCAGTAGAAGACGGCAAAGACCAAATTTTAATGCTTTCATTGGCTGTTTTACCTTTACCAACCATACTTAATGCGCTATTCACCAAACAATCAAACTGATAAGATTCGCGATAAAAATAGGTTTCATTAACCGTCATCGCATTAATCAATTGTTCCAGTTCTTTGCCGTCGGTTTCAAAACGTAAATGGGTAAAATATTCACGAAATGTTTTGTAATTTAAAATTTTAACACGTGTTATCAAACGTTTATCGACGAAATAACGTTTAGAATCTTCAAAATAAATACCTGTTTTACGGTAAAAGAAATCACGAAAACGGGCAAATTCGCCATCTTTAATGAGTAAATCAGACTCTTGTACAGTCTCTTGCATTCGTTATCCCTCTGATAAACGTTTTAAGCAAACGTCCACGGAAAAACAGATATATGGCACATCAGAGAAGCGTTCTTTAAGACGCTCAAGATCTGGTATCATATGGGGTTGTCCCATCTCAGCTAATCTATCTACAGCCGCTCCAATCACATTCACATGCTCTTCATCACGAATCACTTCTAATAACCAATCGGGGGCTTTTGGATGCGCTAATAGCTGTAATACATCGACAGCAAAAATACGTACATCAGAATCCGGATCATTTAATAAACTGGCAATTCGTGGCGCCACTTCTTGAGGGAATCCTTGCAAGACTTCGATAACACCATTTCTGAGGTTAGCATCTTCACTTTTTAAATGAGGAATCAATAAATCCACCACGTCTTTACCACCGATAGAAAGTAATGAATCGAAAATGGCCTGTCTGACTACCAAAGATTTTTCATTGCATAAACTATCCGCTAGTGCCTGAGTAGAATCTGGAAATTGCGCTAAATCACGCGCAGCATGACGACGTTCATCGGCATTTTCATCTTGTAGTAATTCGATTAAAGTCGCCATATCTCGTTCATGACTGCGTCGTTCTTCTCGACTGTCTTGAGGAGTTGTTTCTGTGCTTTTACGTTTTACGAAAGCCATGTTGTTAAATCTCCTTATTCACTCACGCCAACCCAATCAACGAGTTGTTGGGCAATTTCATCGCAAGGCAGAACTTTCGTTGCACCGTCCCGATTAACGAGTTCACGAGGCATACCATAAACGACGGCAGTTTCTTCCGATTCCGCGATGGTTCGTCCACCATCCATTTTAACTTTCGCCATGGTTTCGGCCCCATCATAGCCCATCCCCGTTAACATAACGCCAATAATGTTATCGGCAGGAAAATGCTCTAAGCTACTCGCTACTAATCTCTCGACGCTGGGATGCCAGAGGTCTTCATTTTCTGGTACGGATACCGCCATGATTTTACCTCCTCTTTTCGCCACAATTAAATCAGCATTACCGCGTGCGATAAGGACATTACCGGGATTTAACGCTTGGGGCCTATCAACATGGGTTATTTCAAGATCGCAAATCTTATTTAAGCGTTCTGAAAAAACTTGAGTGAAACGGGCGGGCATATGCTGCGCAACCAACACTGGTGCATTAAAATTGCTGGGTAATGCCGTTAACAGGGTTTCAAGTGTAGATGGGCCACCTGTTGAGACACCGACGACGACAATGTTGGATGATGAAGTTTTGCTTGAGAATTTAGCTTTTACTGTTTTTTGCTTGGAGGGTGAACGTGCAAGTCTTGATGCTCTTTTTGTTAATGCATTCGAATTTAAAGCAGCTTTTATTTTCGCTGTTAGCTCTTCTGCGACATCATCGATATTCACAGAAACCGTTCCACCGGGTTTGGCCACATAGTCGATGGCACCCAACTCTAAAGCTTCAAAAGTGGCCAGTGCTCCCGTTTCCGTCAGAGATGAAACCATGATTACAGGACAAGGAGCGTAGTTCATCAGTAAAGATAAACAAGTAATGCCATCCATAACCGGCATATTAATATCTAAAGTTACTAAATCTGGACGCCATGCTTTAGCTTGTTCTAAACCGTCCTGACCATCTCTTGCCGTACGAATCTCAAAATCTTCGATTGATTCAATAATGCTGGTCAGTTTGCGCCGCATTAAAGCTGAATCATCAATCACTAAAATTTTTTTTTGCATAGCTCGTATTCCATTTCCTGAATACTGATTAACCTTCCTGAATCAGTGACAATGCTTATCAAGCAATATTGGCAATTTCTTTAAGTTCTGATTGATCGAGTAACTGCATAGCATCCAATACCTGGATAACTCTTTGCTGTTCTTTTAGGTTAACGACTTTACCAATCATTTTTTCTTGTTCTTCCGATAAGGAGGGAGCATCTTCTATACGATCACGTGACAAACGAATGACTTCGGCAACCGCATCAGTAATAAATCCTGTTTTGGTGCCATTTAAATCTAACACTAAAATACGTTGTCGTTCGGAACGATTCATGCGTTCAATGCCAAAGCGTACCCGCATATCCATCACGGGCAATACTGAACCTCGCAAATTGATCATGCCTTCAATAAAATCCGCCGTTTTCGGTACTTTGTTCATTTCTTCAGGTACACGGGTAATTTCTTGCACAGATTCAATAACAATACCAAACTCTTGTCCTGCTAATTGAAAGACAACCAATTGGGTTTCATCATTGTCATCCAGGTCATCATGAAATTTTTCTGCTTGCATGTCGCTCTCCTCATTTTTACTGTCTTTAAGCGTTTCAGCAAAGGCTTTTTGTAATGACTCATCATCGAAAAGCATATCACTGGATAATACAGAAACCAGCCGTTTGCCGTCATCAAGACGACAGATGCCAACTATCTCGGACATATCAGCATTTTTATTGAGCATGCTAGGCACATCGTCTATAGCATCAGCGGTAATGCGAATCACTTCTTTTACATTATCCACGACGATACCCACAGAATGCACTTTACGCCCTTTGGCATCATTGATATTCACCACAAGAATACGATGATTTTCATCCAGTTTAGCTTCAGCTAAGTGGAACATAGTTCTGAGATTAACGAGAGGCAATAAACTATCTCTCAAATTAATAATGCCCAATACATGCGAATCGGTATTGGGTACTCGGGAAATATCATCCGGTAAACGAACAATTTCTTCGACTTGTTGAATATGAAAAGCATACTCTTGCTCATCCACGATAAAGCTCACCAGTTGTTTGGCATCATCGTCATCCGATTCATCTTGCAGAGTGGTTTTATTCGCTTGATTACCATTCTCTGACACTTGAACAGAAGCATTCATGGATGAGAATTCATGGCTTACAATTTGTTCAGCATTCAATAATTGTATGAGTGCATGCCCTTCAACATTTTTCACTACACCCATTAGCATATCAGCATTGATGGATGTACGAATGGCATTGGAATCTTCGATAGCGGTTTTCTCAACACTAATCACTCGGGATACGCGATCGACAATTAAACCAACGCCTTTGCCATGACACTCAGCTACCACCACTCGCGTTGCATCGCTAATGGCTTTTTCATCCACTTGCAGCAAACGACGCAAGTCTAGGATTGGTAATACTGACCCTCGCAAATTAGCTAGCCCAATGAGAGAACTGGATGTCAGAGGAACTTGAACACTTTCTGGCATGCGCACAATTTCGCGCACGCCTTCCATAGGGAAAGCAAAAGACTCGTCATTAATAAAAAAAGTAACATACTGATTAATCGAACTCTCTTCTCCCGTGAGCGATTCGGCATTTGATTGATGCTTTTGATTATTGCTTTGGTTTTCAAACGCATTGTTTTGAGATGAATTGATAGCAACCATGCAGACCTCCAGATACGATTTTTTTCCGTTTCAACTACCCTAGGCCCAGATTAACTCGCACTTTGTAATTCATCGGCAATCGACGCAATTTCTTCGATAGCTTTTGCTAACTCTCCTGCACCGCGTGATTGTTGTTGCGATGCAGAGGCTGCTTGCGATGCAGCACTTGACGCTTCTTCAGATGCTGAAGCAATTTGATCAATCCCTTTTTTCACTTCTGTAACCAATGTGATAATTTCTTGGGAATCGGTCAATACTTTGTTGTTACCCATCATCACATCTGATATTTCAGATTCGATGGTTTCTAAATCGTCCGTTGTCGCTTTAGCTTTTTCTACTTCAGCCATCGAGCTTTCTGAAATTGTCGTTAAATCATTTCTGACGACTATGGCTTGATCTTGAATATCCTTCACGAGGTCTTTAATTTGTTCAGCATTTTCGGCAGCATCATCCGCCAAGTTTTGTATATCACTGGACACCACAGCAAAACCTTTGCCATATTCTCCTGCACGGGCGGCTTCAACGGCCCCATTAACCGCTAACATACTAATTTTGATAGCCACGTTAGAAATCGCGTCCACGATTTTATCAATATTACGGGACACTTCTTCTAACTCAACAATATTGGCTAAATTAGCACGTCCAGTTTCCATGGCACCACTAATACCGACTATCATAGAGTCTACAGTTTCTTTGTTTTCTGACAGCAGTTTATTCATAGCACCGGCTTTTTCTACAGCTGTTTTTGCTCGTGTCTCTGCTAGAGCAACACCTTTTTCTATTTGTGCAACACCTGAAGCGGCTTCTTCGGCTGAAGAAGCCGAGGAGTCGGCACCACGAGAAATTTCATCAATGGCACGATTAATTTCAGAAGCTGCTCGGTTAATTTCTTCAATGTTAGCAGACAACTCCTCAGCGGATGCAGCCACCTCTTCCGCACTCTTGGCAATATCCGTACTATTTTTTAATTCTTCAGACAACTCTTCCAAAGAAGCGGAAGCATCCTGCGACTGGCTTAAAGCTTGTGTTTGTTGCACTAAGGTTTTTAAAGATTCTTCGCAAGCCGCAGATTGCTCTTCAGCTGCCGTGGCGATTAACTCTGCTCCTTTACGCCCTTGCTCCGCAGCCACAACCATTTCGCCAGCGGCTTTCGCAAGTTCTGCTGCGCCACCATTAATTTCTATCATATCAGTTTTGACTGTTGCCAACTGCTCATTGATAACATTGCCCTTTTCGACTTCTTCTTTCGCATTTTCTGCCGCTTTAGCGACATCAGAACCAATTTTTTTGGCTTTTTCTTGAATACTTTTAATGAGCTCGCCAATTTCACTGGCATTCGTTTCAGACGTTTCTGCTAGTGTACGTACGGTATCAGCAACTACAGCAAAACCTTTGCCGTGTTTACCAGCTCTTCCTGCTTCAATAGCCGCATTTAAAGCCAAAAGATTCGTTTGATCGGCAATACGCATCACTTGAGAAACCGCTTCATTAATTTTTGCGGCGACACTTTCAAGCTCTGTCATTTTTCCTGCTGACACAGCTTGTGCTTCAGAAGCAGAGCTAACATTGCTGATGAGATTTTTAATATTGGTGTTCACTTGAACGACTAGTTTTTGTAACGCTTCTGTTTTTTGTTGAGATTCTTCCGCGATATTGCCTTGCTGCTGTAAACTCGAAGACATTTTGTCCATAGCGGTTAAGCCTTCTTGTGCGGCACCTGAAGATTGCTCAGCTCCTGTGGCAATTTGCTCCATCGATTTCTCTAACTCAGCTTGTGCTGCGGTGGCTTCTGCAATACCAGCACCTAGCTCACTTGAAGCCGCAGCAATTTTTTCGGCTGCTTGCTGCTGCTTTGCCAATGTACGAGCTCGTTTGCGTTTTTCATCTGAATCACGTTTGAGACGCGCATCTTCAATATTGCTGGATTCATTTCTATCAATTGCTGTGGTATTGGTTTTCCTGATTGCCATGATGCCTACCTTGTGATGTTGCCAATAATGTTAAAAATACGTGAGCGTTAAAGTGATATGTATTTTTACTATAGATTTATTTTTAATATAGGCAATGAATCTCGTACATTTGGATTAATTTCAGGTTTATTGAGTAAATTTTTATTTGAAATTCAAAGTAAAGGTGGATAAAAAAACAATTTCCTTAACTCATGCTTTTTTTGGTGGGCTCAACAGACAGGGAGTGCAGCATCAGAAACTGTAGAAAAAAACATTTTGTAGAATCCTTCCTTGGATTCTATGCTCAATGGTTAGTGAGCTTAGGTATCAACATTCAGTGAAATTAGATTTCGAGGGAATGAAAAAAAATGGCTAATTTCCCCAGTAAGGTTTCAAGCGCAAGGCACTGCGTCGCGTTTCTATTAAGGCTTTGTTAAGACCTTTTTGATAACGTTCAAGCCATTGTGAAAATTCTTGTGCATCCGGTTCATCCCAATCCTGCGTGAGTTTTTCGAGGCGATCGAGCTGTTTCATTTCGCGAATGCCCAGCAAAATATCTTCCCAAATTCTACGAAACTTCTTACGCCTTGTCGCATCAAAAAGTGTTGAAAAACAAAGCCCTGTATTCATGGCTTTTTCTAGACGTGCGATTTGATCGTAGTAATCGACTTTTGAAAGATGCTTATTGGGCGCAAACACATGTTTAAGGTCTTTCAAATATTGGCTTAAATATTTTTGCGCAAAACTCAACACGGTTTGATTCAAATACACTAGTGATCGATCTTTAACTTCCGATCGCCACCCGCAAACTTGAATCCAGTGCGCAAAACGCAAAATAAACATTTGGTAACGGCGAGACGTTAAAATTTCTTGCCAAAGTACTTGCTGTCCTTTAATCAGAAACGTCATTTCGTCAAGTATTTTTTGATGCATTATCGATTTATTAGGACATTGCCATCCGCTTTTTTGATCCGCTAAGCTTTTTTCCAAAGCATCCAAAACCGATAGGGTACTGACATCATTGAGTGATTCTGTTAGCCAGAGAAGCTCATCGCGAAATGGTTTGGTGGCTTTTCGGGAGATGACACCACTAAAAACTGATAACGTGTGTTTGATAAATTGAATCGCGTTCGCATAAGCTAATAAAGCTTCCGTGGGCTGCTGGTGCAAAATCCATGATTCGGCGGTTAACAGAGATTGTAAACCATGTTGAAGAGCATTTTGCAAAGCTTCTTCAACAGTGGGTTCTTGTTGGGAAGGCATCATAGCTTCCGCTGTATTGATAAACGTCATTTGGTTTAATAGACGAAAGCCTTTTTCTGCTTTACTCACGTTGTCCAAAACCGCTTGAGTTTGGCTAGTGATCGTTTCTGCGAGTTTGAATAGTGCTTCGGGATGTCCGCTTATGAGCTCTAACTCCAGTTCACAAATCGGTAGTTCCTGCTCGCTCGCGCTAAGTTTGCCTCGATCGATAGCCACTTCAACTTGTGAACCCTCTTCCGTTGTTATGTGCAGCGTTTCCCGCTCGAACTCTACAGCAAACATTAAAATTAACTGTTCTTCCGTAATAGAATGATTTGAAAAAATCGTTTTAACGGCTTCAGGAAATTTGTCTAGTGATATATCCGCTTGTTCAAGCGAGACTTCCCATTCGTCACGCTTGTGGACTCCACCTTGATTAAGACCCACGGTTTTGAAGGTTTGCAAATATTTGCCATCGATTGAACGAATTCTCAAAGCTGATTTCGAACGATTCAGCATAAGATTTTTGGTATCGAAATAGTAATTACTTACTTTTTTGGATTTCCACGGTTGTGATTGGCTTGAGTTAAATGAGGGTAAAAGCTTAATAGCTTCAATGTCTTGTTCATTAACACTGAGTTTCAATTCAATTTCTTGCGCCATCGCCTTTCTTTATTTGTTGTAAACCAGAGGGTCTTTATACCATATCGCTTTAAGAGGACAAATAGGGCAAGCATCGAATCAAGGAAGTTACTGAAACAGCATGCTATTATTGAGAACAGTGATTATCTATTTTTAGCCTAACTTTTGGCTTTCTTAACTGTGATGTTAACCGACGAAAATGTGTGGTTAGATAGGGTTCTTGAAAGTTTCACATTTTAATCAAAATATTGTTGATTAATTTCAAAGCTATCGTTATAAAACCATTAATAGTTCAACAAAAAGCGCCAGTTCAGTAATAATTAATAATACTTTTTAACTATTTCTCCGCCGATAAGTATGACACGACTGAAGGCCGTGATAGCGCACCTTTAATAGTGAAAAAACCAATGAATTTGATTTAACAGGTTAAATATGTACAAAAACCAACTGTTTTTTGTTTTATTGAGTATGGTATGGTCATCGATGTCTCTGGCCAATAATCGTTTTATTACTGATCAAATCGACATTTATGTGAGAAGTGGTCCAACAACAGCTTACAAGCTAGTCGACAGTGTATCTACAGGTGAAGCTGTGACTTTGCTGGAGACTAATACAGAAACGGGTTTTAGCCGCATCGAAGACGCCAAAGGTAAAAGTTTTTGGATAGAAACGCGACATATCACCACTGAACCGCCCGCTCGCACGCAATTAGATACTCTCAAAAAAGAGCTCAATGAATTAAAAGCTAACCACGAAAAAAAGCTTAGAGAACAATCGGCAAAATTACGCTCACACGATCAAGTCGTTTCAGAAAATCAAAAGCTTACCCAACAAATTAATGAGCTTGATAACAAAGTCGAAATGTTAGAACAGTTCAAACATCAGGCAGAATCACGTTTCCAGAAAGATGTGTTTGCTGCGGGTGGCGCTATCATGGCTGTTGGTTTATTACTTGGGTTTATATTCTCTAAATTTGGAGGGAGCAAACGCCGCCGCGACCTTTTCTAACAATAATAGGGTCATAATAATTGTTAGGGGTGACAAGATTTTTTTTGGTACACTAGATACTGATTGTTAAAGTAAAAACATTTGTTCTTTTTATTGGCATAAAGTGAACACCAATCTGTTGTTCATATCTTGTATCTAGTAGGTTAACCAATATGTTTGATCCCCTCGTGCTTCAACAAACAAGCTCAGACCAGTCATCGCTCCAATCCTTAAAAAAAGCTATCTCTGACAACTATTGTGTTGATGAGAATCGTTATGTTGAATCGTTATTAAGCTTTCTGGCACTTGATAGCCAACAGCAGGAAAGTCTCACCCAAAAAACCCGTATGCTGGTTGAACAAATCCGCAAAAATGGTAATCAAGCGCAAGGGGTCGAAGCTTTCTTACAAGAATACAGCTTAGACACAGAAGAAGGCATTGTGCTTATGTGTTTAGCTGAAGCTTTACTGAGAATTCCTGACACTGAAGTTGCGAATCAACTCATCAGAGACAAAATTGGTGGCGCAGCTTGGGATAAACACGTGGGTCAAAGCCCTTCCAAGTTAGTTAATGCATCCACTTGGGGGTTGATGCTCACGGGAAGAATTATCGACAACTCAGATTTAGCGTCCAATTTCTCCGGCACTCTGAAAAAAATGTTGAATCGATGTGGCGAACCGGTTATTCGTAGCGCTCTCAATCAAGCCATGAAGTACATGGGTAAGCAGTTTGTTTTAGGTCGCACCATTGAAGAGGCAACGCAGCGCGCTAAATCGGATCATGTTAAAGGTTATACCCACTCTTTTGATATGCTCGGCGAAGCCGCTTTTACTCAAAAGGATGCCAATCGTTATTACGATGCTTATTTTCAAGCTATCAGTACTATCGGCAAACTCAAAGTGCATAAGGATACACCTTCGGCACCGAGTATCTCTATTAAACTTTCGGCTTTACATCCTCGCTATGAAGCAAACCAGTCTGAACGCGTCATGACAGAACTGGCAGACAAGATGATTGCCTTGATCGAACATGCTAAAGCGCAAGACGTCGCTATGACCATTGATGCAGAAGAAGCCGATCGTCTAGAAATTTCTTTAGAATTGTTCGAGTTTTTATTCAAACATCCGTGTACTAACGATTGGAATGCTCTCGGCTTGGTGGTGCAAGCTTATTCTAAAAGAGCGTTACCGGTTTTGGTTTGGCTCAATAAACTTGCCCAAGAAAATCGCAAACCGATTCCTTTGCGTTTGGTCAAAGGCGCTTATTGGGATTCTGAAATCAAATGGGCTCAAGAAAAAGGATTGCCAAACTATCCGGTTTATACGCGTAAAGCTTGCACAGATGTTTCATACTTAGCTTGTGCTAAATATCTATTAAGCCATCCTAAAACATTTTATCCACAATTTGCTACGCACAATGCGCAAACGGTGATGTCGATTTTTGAGATGGCGGGAGAGTCACGCCATTTCGAATTTCAAAAATTGCACGGCATGGGCGAAGCACTCTACGATGAAGTTTTAAAGCATCAAAAAGTGGCCTGCCGAATTTATGCGCCTGTTGGGCAACATAAAGAGCTTTTGCCTTATTTAGTACGTCGACTGCTTGAAAACGGTGCTAACACTTCTTTTGTACATCGACTCGTTGATCCTAACACGCCTGTTATGGAGTTAGCCAAACACCCAGCAACCTTGCTTCGAGAAGTTGTTAGTTATCAAAACCCCCAAATTCCCTTGCCTACCGAGATTTACGGCGAATCTAGAGCGAATTCTAACGGCATAAACCTACTGATAAACAGCCAATCCCAACCTTTTTTAAAGCGTGTTGAAAGTTTTCTTGATCAGCAATGGCATGCTACGGGATTGATTAACGGTCAGCCCATAACAGGAGATAGCCAACAGCGGTTTTCGCCCAATGATACACAAAAAAACATTGGCAGTATTATCAATGTCAGTGAAGCACAAGTTAATGATGCCATCAATATTGCTTCAGCCGCTCAACACGACTGGAATGCTCAAGGTGTTCATTATCGTGCAGACTGTTTACGCCGAGCCGCAGATTTGCTCGAAACCCACAAACATGAACTGATCGCCATTTGCTGTCTTGAGGGCGGCAAAACACTGGAAGATGGTATTGACGAGGTTCGCGAAGCCATTGATTTTTGCCGCTACTATGCTAACCAGGCTGAACAAAATTTTAAAGTCATCACTTTGCCTGGCCCAACCGGAGAGCTCAACGAGCTGCGTTTAGAAGGACGCGGTGTTTTTAGTTGTATTAGTCCATGGAATTTCCCACTCGCTATATTTTTGGGACAGGTCACTGCCGCCTTAGTCGCCGGCAACACGGTACTGGCTAAACCTGCCCAGCAAACCCCTATCATTGCTTGGCGAGCGATACAACTTCTACTAGAAGCGGGCATTCCGGATAATGTTTTACATTTCTTGCCTGGCAAAGGTTCAATCGTGGGTCGCTTGATCACAGAAGATCAGCGTATTGCGGGCGTTGCCTTTACAGGCTCTACAGCAACAGCGATGCATATCAATCAAACATTGGCTGCAAGACAGGCTCAAATTGCTCCCTTCATTGCTGAAACTGGCGGGCAAAATGTCATGCTCGCGGATAGCACAGCATTACCGGAACAAGTGGTTGAAGATGTCATACGCTCTGCATTCACCAGTGCGGGACAACGTTGCTCAGCGCTACGCATTTTATATGTACAAGAAGAGATTGCGGACAGAGTATTGAGTCTGTTAAAAGGTGCCATGCAAGAGCTGACACTCGGCGAGCCGCACCAATTAAATACAGATATTGGCCCCGTGATCGATGAAGCTTCACGCCAGGAATTATTAGCGCACATCCAAAACATGGAATCACAGGGACGCCTCATCGCGAGAACGCCTCTGCCCGATACCTTGGCTCAACGTGGTTACTACATCGCACCAACCGCTCTAAGGATTCGAAGTATTCATAATTTAAAACAAGAATTTTTTGGTCCTATTTTGCATGTGGTTACCTATGAACCCATCTATCTCGACGAAGTTATTAATGAAATTAATGCCTACGGTTATGGTTTAACATTTGGTGTACACACCAGAAATACACAAACCGCAGCTTTCATTGATCAAAACATCAAGGTGGGTAATGTTTACATCAATCGGAATATGATTGGCGCAACCGTTGGCGTGCAACCTTTCGGTGGTCAAGGACTTTCAGGCACAGGTCCTAAAGCGGGCGGCCCTCATTATTTGTATCGTTTCGCCACGGAGCATACACGAACGAATAACACAGCCGCTGTTGGCGGAAACGCCACGCTCTTATCGCTCGGTGATCAATAAGTCTCATGTCAGTTGTTATTGCAGAAAACTATCTTCAACACATCCAACAACAAATGCCGCCTTCTCAATCGATGACGGCATTTATTAGCAGCTGTCAGTCCCCTTTGCGTCGCTCCATTCGCGTTAATACCTTGAAAATCTCTGTAGAAGATTTTTTAACCCATACGAAAGCATGGGGTTGGTCACTCACACCGATCCCCTGGACGCCTTCAGGTTTTTGGATAGAGCAAGACGATAAAACTCACTCTGCAAAGCTGGGTAATCACCCCTTCCATCAAATGGGGCTGTTTTATATTCAAGAAGCCAGCTCGATGTTGCCGCCGCAAGCCTTGCTAAGTACACCTCTACCTGCAGAGCCTTTAGTACTTGATATGGCAGCAGCGCCGGGTTCTAAAACAACCCAATTGGCAGCCATGTTGAATAATCAAGGCACCATAGTCGCTAACGAAATAGCTTCATCGCGTCTCAAAGGCTTGTTTTCAAACATTCAACGCTGTGGTGTCTCCAATACGGGTTTAACTCACTATGATGGACGTGCATTCAAACAACTCAATAACGAAATTTTTGATGCAATTTTATTAGATGCCCCCTGTGGCGGTGAAGGCACCGTACGCAAGGACCCCAATGCTTTAGCCTCCTGGAATATTGAAAGAGTCAAACAGCTTGCAGAGTTACAAAGCGAGCTATTGGAAAGTGCTTTCAAGGTTTTAAAACCAGGCGGTACACTGGTTTACTCAACGTGCACTTTATCGCAAGAGGAAAACCAAGCCGTTTGCCAAACACTCTTGGACAAATATGACGCGCAAATGAGCATTCAGCCTTTGCATGATCTTTTTTCAAGTGCATCTCGCAGCGCAACAGCCGAAGGCTACTTACATGTATGGCCGCAAATTTACGACTCAGAAGGTTTTTTTGTGGCTAAGCTCACGAAAAAAGAGAGCCATTCCACCAGCGTCAATTCGCCAATCAATCTGGGGAAATTTCCTTTTGAACGCCCTTCAAAAAAAATCTTGCAAGAGATATTACATTTTTTTGATGCGGAGTTTGGACTGAACCCAGAAAGATTGACTGATCACTTGTGGCAACGAGACAAAACGCTTTGGTATTTTCCACATAACATAGAATCCTTAATTGGCCAGATCAAATTTGATCGTATTGGTAGCAAGCTTCTCGAAATTCATCCTAAAGGTCCTAAATTACTGCATGATTTTGCTTTTACGCTAGGTAAACACGCCAAGCATCGTCAGATCGCGTTGCATGCAGCAGATGCTGACCGATACATGAAAGGTGAAGATATTCATTTAGACCTTCTCCCATGGAAAAGTGGTTTTGTCATCGTGACTTTTTTACATCAAGTTTTGGGGCTAGCTAAAATTGTCAACCACCGTTTAAAAAATCATTTACCACGAGACGTTATCATTTCTAATGGCAATCCTCAATTTTCTCATTATTTCTCACAATAGCCATCGCTTTTTCAATCGAAGCATCTTAATAGGTTGAGATGTTTCGATTGAAGTACAGAAAAGTTAAAACCTAAAAATGGAGGTAGATCGTAGCACCTCAAAACTGGAAAACATTACTTGATAGTGTTGCTCATAGCTTTGTATAAACTTACAGAGGGTAAATAAAAAACGAGTCGATGTGGTACTCACCGATTTTTTTGGCAATATGATTTCTTCAATGCTAATAATTCTTTGATATGTACTCTAGAGCTCATATTTGAATTAATCAAGCGCAACCAATTCGCGACGCTCAATTTTTTCGAGAAGAACATCCGTCAATGCGACTATCTCTTCAAACTCATAAGCAAACAGTTCACTTTTGTACATTAACTTTGCATTTTTTTCGTTACAATGATCTGCTTTTACGCAGTATACTAAATCCCATGCTTTTTGACGTATACTATTTTCAACATCATATCGCGCATAATACATTGCTATGAGAATATAAATTTCGTTGTCACCATAATATAAAGCATCTAGCAATATGTTTTCTGCCTGCTGCTTGCTAAAGTTCTTCATATTACGGAACCAATGCTGAGCTAACGCCATTTTATCCTTATTGATCAAAGATTGTTTATACCATTTTTCAGACGCTTCTTGCATGGCTTCTGTAGACATCATTGCGTGCATCTTCTTACAGAACTCTGCATCTCTGTACAATTTAGCACTTAACTGAGAATCAATGATAACATCTCCCCTGTATTCAAGTTCTTTTATGCCATCAAAATCAGGTACACCAATACATTCTTTCAAGGCTTTGGACACACTATATTGGCTTCTTGCGTCACCTTGCTCAGCACTTTTTAAACTTTTTTTATACAAGATCTCGGGGCGAGAGGGGTAAACAGAACTAAATCCTTTAGGTCCGGTCTGACTTTCATCGAAAACATGATTAAAATTTTCATCAGAGGGGCTCTGTTCGAGCACCTCTTCGTCGTTGTTTTGCTTGTTTACTGATCCGTCTCTTTCGACATTGAATCGTTTTTCAGGTTTTTCTGAAAATGAATTTTTAAAAGTATCTTTATTCACTTTATCTGCATGGCTTTCACCTTTATTTAAAGGTGTTTTTTCAGTCACATTGTTTTCATTTTTACTTACAGAATCATCTTGAGTTTCTGAAACTCGATAAACAGGTAACACGGCTGAAAGAACTAACAGAACACAAGCAAGTTTTTTCATTTAGCTATCTACTCCTGAAGGGGCACCGTGGCAACCACCACAGTTCGTTTGTTCTGGTGGGCTATCAGGAACGAAAGCCATTGTGGACAGAGGATTTGTATACGTCAACGCTTGTGATGGATGTAATATTGCTGCGATCAGTAGAGCTGGATACACTGCTCCTGGTGTTTTAAGAAGAGGTGAATCTTACACCTTTACATTTAGTAATAATATACAACAATCGTTTACATATACAAAT